>NZ_JANLGL010000048.1:0-36056 GCF_024655625.1 Pseudomonas sp. 18.1.10 | reverse complement strand
CCCACATTTTGATCTGTGAATACCTTCAAGTGTGGGAGCGGGCTTGCTCGCGAAGGCGTCCTCAAGAACACCCGGAGATTCACTTGCCTTCAAGGCCAAACCCCCCGAAGCTACACACCTTCAGGAGCCCTCGCATGAACCTCGAACACCTCACCGAACGCCTGCACCGCATCCGCGATAACAACGACTGGAAGCAGTTCCACAGCCCGAAAAACCTGGCCATGGCCGCCAGCGTGGAAATGGCCGAGCTGGTGGAAATCTTCCAATGGCTCAGCGAAGACCAATCCCGCCAGCTTCCCGCTGAAAAGCTCGCCCACGCCGGGCAGGAAGTCGGCGATATCGTCTTGTACCTGTTGTTGCTGTGCAGCGAATTGGGCCTGGACATGAACGAGGTGGTGCGCGCCAAGCTGGCCGACAGCGAACGGCGTTTTGCCCATGAGTGATCGCCACTTCGACCAACTGGCCACGCGCTTCGCCGAGAAGATCTACGGCGGGGCCAAAGGTGCCATCCGCCTGGCCGTGCTCCAGGCCGACCTGACTGAAGCGCTGCCGCAGCGCCCATTGCGCGTGCTGGATATCGGCGCGGGCCTGGGCCATATGTCGCTGTGGCTGGCCGAGCAAGGCCACCAGGTGACCCTGGCCGAACCCGCCGAACCGATGCTCGACGGCGCGCGTCAACGCTTCGCCGATGCCGGGCAGACCGCGACCTTTATCCATGCGCCCTGGCAAGAATTGCTCGGCCAACTCACCGAGCCCTACGACCTGGTGCTGTGTCACGCCGTGCTGGAATGGCTGGCCGAACCCCACGCGATCCTGCCGGTGCTGCACCAACTCACGGTGCCCGGCGGTTGGTTGTCGTTGGCGTTCTACAACCGCGATGCGCTGATTTATCGCAACCTGCTCAAAGGCCACTTCCGCAAGATGCGCAAGAACGACATGGCCGGCGAAAAACAGAGCCTTACCCCGCAACAGCCCCTCGACCCGCGTGAGCTGGCGGCGCAACTCGATGGCCTTTGGCAGGTCGAAAGCCAAAGCGGCGTGCGGGTCTTCCACGACTATATGCCGGTGGAGTTCCAGGCCCGCGCGAATCTACAGGACTTGTTGGAGATGGAACTCGCTCACCGTCGTCACCCAAGCTTTGCCGGACTTGGGCGTTATTTGCACTGGATCTGCCGTCCGGTTTAAGCGGCCCAGTCTGCGGAGGTCGAAATGCGTCGTCTCTGTTTGATCCTGTTGTCCCTTGGTCTGGGCGCGTGTTCCAGCCCCAACCCTTACGTGGCCGCTTCGGCGCCGATGCCGCCCGCGCCCGCGCAGGCGGCCAACACCTTCGATGCCAGCGCCTACCCCGCGCCGGTGCGTGACTACGGCGCGTATCGCAGTTGGGCCTGGCGCAACGGCCAGCTCCCGCCCGGCACGGCCTGGGCCGATTCGGCGCAGATCGCCGAAGCGGTCGGCGGCGCCCTCGACCAGCGCGGCTTGCGCCCGCAGCGCGCCAACAGGCCCGCCGACCTGCTGGTCAGCGCCGACGTGCGCCTGGAGAAACGTCTCAAGCAAGTCCAGGATGACTACGGCTACGGCTACGGCGGCTACAACCGCTATGGCAATGGCTACGGCATGTACAACTCGGCCCCGATCGTGCGCACGTATGAAGTGACGGTGGCGGTGGTGCGGGTCAACCTGTTCGACGCGCGCAACGGCCAGCCGGTGTGGAGCACCAGCGCAGAAACCGCCAGCCAGGGCAGCCTCAGCGAACGCGCCGACGCGTTGCGCAAGGCCGTGCAAAAGGCACTGAGCGCCTACCCGCCGAGTTAAGCGCTATTCTCATCCCAAGCTCAGGTCGTACTTTGGAGAACAACCATGTTTCGTCGTATCGCAACGCTCGCTTTTTTAGTGCTGCTGGGCGGTTGCCAGAGCAATCAGGTCAACCACGATTTTGACGCCAGCCGCGACTTCGGCGCCTACCGCAACTGGGCCTGGAAAGACCCGGCGCTGCAATACCGCCCGGATGATCCGCGCATCAAGAGCGACCTCACCGAACAACGCATCCGCCAGGCCGTCGGCGAGCAACTTGACCAACGCGGCCTGCGCCCGGCGGCGCCAGGCACCAAGGCGGACTTGAACGTGCAGGCCTACCTGATCGTCGAAGACCGCCAGCAACAAGTCACCACCAACTACGGCGGCGCCTGGGGCGGGCCGTGGAATGGCTACTGGGGCGCGCCGATGTACAACGAAACGCGCAACATCACCTACAAGGTGGCGACCATCCAGATCGACCTGCTGGACGGCAAGGACGGCAAGCTGGTGTGGCGCGGCAGTGACGAACAGATGATGGCCAGCACGCCGAACCCGCAGGATCGCAGCAGTGCGATTCGCACGACGGTGGCTAAAATTCTCTCCAACTACCCGCCGCACTAAAAAACACCGCAATCCCCTGTGGGAGCGGGCTTGTGTGGGAGCGGGCTTGCTCGCGAAAGCGGAGTATCAGATTCGGATGTGCTGACTGACACACCGCCTTCGCGAGCAAGCCCGCTCCCACAAAAAGCCAGCTCCCACATTTGGTTTTTGTGGCAGACACAACATCTCCGTCAGTCGCCAATGTGGCGACTGGCCAGCGCACCCGCCAAGCCTTGTCTACACTCCACTGCACCTACGGAGAGTAAGCGCTAAAGGAGTGCTCGATGTCTCCCCGACTTCGTTCCAGGCAGCGTGGTGCGATTGGCTTGACGGCGGCCCTGACCCTCGGGCTGGCGCTGGTCTTCCTGTTGTTGGTCATCGACAGCGGGCGCCTGTATCTGGAGAAGCGCAAGTTGCAAGGCATTGCCGATATGGCCGCCCTGGAAGCGGTGCAGCGCAATGGCAATTGCCTCCCCGGCACCAACACCGCGCCGGTCTATGCGGGCGCCAGCGCCACGCGCAACGGCTATGTGATCCCCCCCGGCAATGCCCTTAACGTGAACTGCGGCACGCTGACCACCAACGCCAGCAATCTGCGGGTGTTCAGTGCCGACGCAACCAAGACCGACGCCATCCAGGTGATCGCCTCGCGCCCGGTGTTGACCAGTGTCGCCGGGGGCGTGTGGTCGCTGTTCAATGGCAACGCCTACAACCTGACGACCCCGTTGACGGCCAAGGCGGTTGCCGCGCCGAAGATCCTGCCGCCGCAGGCGCAGTTGACGATCAAGTCCACGTTGTTGACGGTCGACAGCACCAAGTCGGATGCCCTGGACCTGCTGTTCGGCAAACTGCTGGGCGGCAGCCTGTCGCTGGGGGTTGTGGGTTATCAAGGCCTGGTGGGCAGCGATATCAACCTGCTCAGTTACCTGAACCAGCTGGCGTTGAACGTGAACGTGCAAGCGGGCAACTACGACGAGCTGCTGGCCAAGAACCTCAAGATCGGTCAATTGATCGATGCCGCTGTCACGGTGTTGCAGGCCGGCGGCGGGACTGCCTCGGTGGCAGCGGCGACGGCGCTGGGCAAGATCAGCGTATTGGTGGGCAACGCCGACGTAACCTTGGGCACCCTCCTGCAATTGCAGACCGGGGCGGTGTCGTCGGGGCTCAACACCACGGTGAATGCGTTCCAGCTGGCGCAAGCGTTTGTGCAGTTGGCCAACAAGACCAACGGCGTGGTGGCCGACGTGCCGGTGACGATCCCGGGGGTCAATGTGAACGTCAAGGTCAAAGTCATCCAGCCACCGCAGTTGTCGTCGATTGGCGACCCCACGTATGCCAAGAATAAAACCGATGCGACCACGCGCATCTATGTGCGCACCGCCCAGGTCAGCGTGGGCCTGACGGTGACCTTGCCGCTGCTCGCAACACCTTTGGTCAACACGGCCTTGAACGGCCTGGTCAGCCCGCTTTCCGACGTGCTGAACAATTTGCTCAGCCTGAACCTGGCCGGGACGCTCAGTTCAGTCTTCTGTGCGATTGGCGGCACCCCTTGCCAGACCACTGACTTGAGGCTGCTGTCGTCCGCGACCAATCCGTCGGTGCCCAGCGTGGACGTGATTCTCGAACTGGGTAGCGCGGAAAGCTATGTCACTGGGTTCACCTGTGTCAGCGACGCGACCAAAACGCTGACCACCCAAACCAACACGTCGCTGGTGACTATCAAGATAGGCCAGAGCCCTACGCTCATTAATTCGTTGGGCGCGAGCCCGCCATTGACCCCGGTGCCACCGCTGCCGGTGCTCGACATCGGTGCGATCACCTGCCTCAAGCCGCTGCTGGGGCTTGGGCCAACGGTCTGCGATCAAAGCTCCCGCAAGCCGTTTTATGGCGGCGGGATAGGCGTTCTCATCGACCCTAGCGTGGGCACACAGCCCGTGACCGGTGCCGCCTACACCTTCCCCCAGCCACCGGAGATCAAGCAGCCACCGCTCTATCATCCGCTGTCGACCACCAACCTGGTGGCGTCCATCGGGACCGCGTTGAAAACCGGGTTGAAATTCCAGGTCTACCAACCCACAGGGTTCAACCTGCTGGGCTCGCTGTTGGTCACCGGTGGCACGTTGCTCAATGACTTGACCACGACACTGGGCGGGGTGATTGGCAACGTGCTCAGCCCGATTGTCGATCCGTTGGTCAATGGTTTGCTCATGACCCTGGGCATCAACCTGAACCAGGTCGAAGTCGGCGCCAACCTCAGCTGCAAGCCCCACGGCCAGGCGGCGCTGGTGAACTAGGCCAGCGGCAACTCCACGCAGAACTGCGCGCCGTGCTCGCCGTTGCTGACGCTCAGGCGTCCGCCCATGTTCTCCACAATGCCGTAGCTCACCGACAAGCCGAGGCCGGTGCCCACGCCGATGGGCTTGGTGGTGAAGAACGGTTCGAAGATCCGCTCCAGCAAACGCGGGTCGATGCCGCCCCCGTTGTCTTCGACCCAGATGCGCACGTGGCTGGCGTCATGTTCGCTGTGCACGGCGATCCAGGGGCGCAGGTCCGGCTGTTTTTCCCGTTGGCTGAGCAACGCGTCGCGGGCGTTGACCATCAGGTTTATCAGCACCTGCTCAAGCTGGTCGACGTAACCTTTGACCTGCACCGTGAAGCCCGCCGGGGTCAGGCGCACATCCACGCCCTTGCCACGCAGGCCCTCGCTGAGCAGGGACAAGGTGCCTTCCACCGCCTGTGCCGGGTCGAAGGGTTGTTGCTCGATTTCCGAGCGCCGGCCGAACACGCGCATATGGTCCACCACCCGTGCCGCGCGCTGCACCTGGGCGTCGATGCGCTGGAGTTTCTCGGTGAGGTAGTCGATCTGCACTTCGCCACTGCTCAGGCGCTTGAGCACATTGGCGATGGCCATGCGCATCACGTTCAGCGGCTGGTTGATCTCGTGGGCCAGGCCCGTGGCCATTTCGCCCAGCGTGGCCATTTTCGCGCTTTGCGTCAGTTGTTGCTGGGAGCGGCGCACTTCGGTGTTGTCGCGGCCCACGGCCTGTACTTCCACCAGTGCGCCGTGCTCATCGAAGACGCCACGGTCCGACCACACCCACCAGGCGTGCGCGCGCCCCGGCAGTTGCAGGCTGATTTCGGCGGTGCTCACCGGAAACTCCGGGGTCAGTTGGCCGATGCGCTGCACGAAGCTGGCGCGTTGCTCATCGGACAGCCAGTCCGTCAGGTTCAGCCCCGGCAATTGCTCGGGTTGGCACTCCAGGTAATTGGCCAGCGGGGTGTTGCCGAAGGTCAGGGTCAGGTCGGGGCGATAACGGCAAATCATCGCCGGCGAGTCTTCCACGAGGATGCGGTAGCGCTCTTCGCTTTGCTTGACCTGCTCGGCCGCCAGGGTCGCCTCGGTGACGTCCAGCCACAGGCCCACGGCTTCCACCGGCAGGCCGAGGTCGTCGCGCAGCAACTTGGCTTCGTCGAGCAACCAATGATAGTTGCCGAGTTTGTCCTGAACCCGGTAGCGACTGCGCACGCTGCCTTCGCGCAGCAATTGGCGGGTGCGTGCGAAGTACAGGTCGCGGTCGTCGGGGTGCAGCCATTCGATCAAGCTGGCCGGGGTGCATTCGGCCAGGGTGCGACCGAGCAAGGGCAGCAGGCTGTCGCTGAAAAACAGCGGTTGCAGGGTGCCTTCGACATAGCGCTGCACGTAGATGATCGCCGGCGCGCTGGCGATCAGGTTGTCCAGGCGCGCATGGGCGGCGGCGGCTTGCTGCTGTTGGTTCTTGATGTCGCTGATGTCGAGCATGAAGCCGATCAGCCGGCGGTTATTGCCCACGCCCAGCGCCTGGCCCTGCACGCGATACCACACCGGGTTTTGCGCCGCGTCGAGGCGGTGCAGGCGCACGCTGGTGGACAGCGGTTTGCTCAGGGTCTGCAGGTCTTGCAGGCGGCTGGCGAGTTCCTGGCGGTCGGCGGGGTGGAACAGCAGCAGCCAGTCGGCCACGGCCAGGCGTGTGGCCGGGGCGTCGGGGTCGAGGTGTTGTTGTAGTTGCGGCGCCAGCTGGATGTCTTCGCTGTGGTTGGGCAACTCCCACCAACCGGTGCCGAGCAAGCCTTGCAGGGCGTCCAGGCGATCCAGTTGTTGTTGGTGGCGCTGTTCGCGCAGCCGGCTGAGCAGGGGCGCGGCGAGGGCGGCGGCCAGTTGCAGCCAGTCCCGCGCAAAGGCGTCCTCGGCTTGGAAAAAACCGCACAGCAGCCACGCGGCGACGCCGTGATCGTCGCGATAGGGCACCAGGAAACCTTCGGCATTGCCGAAAATCCCCTGCAGGCGTGGATGCTCGCTGTGGCCGTGGTTGCGGGTCAGGTGCACAGGGGCGGTGCCACCGAGGCTATCCAGGGCGCCGCCGAGGAGCTGGCCATCGCGCCACAACAGCGGGGCGTCAAAGGCGCGGTACTGGCTGTGGACCTGCCAGCCCTGGTCCTGTTCGTCGAGCAGGGCGATGGCCACGCAGGGCACCTTGAAGTGCTGGGCGATGCTGTGCAGGTTGTCCTGCACCACTTCCGGCAGGCGGGCCAGGCTGCACACGCGCAAGCGTTCGCTGATCTGCGCGCTGAGCAACTGGTGGCGTTCACGGGTGTCGGCGAGCTGGCGGTGGGCGAGCAAGTCGCCGATATCCAGCAGCTGCAGGCGCCAGCCATCGCCTTGGGGTTGTAGCCAGCCACGGGTGTGCAGGAGGCTGCCGGCAAACCCGTGGAAGTCCAGGTCAAGGGTCTGCCCCTGCCAGTCGGCGGGGCTACCTTCGATCACCACGGCACTGTGGTCACACAGGTAGGCCAGCAACGGGGCGGGTTGTTGTGTGGTGGCTTGTTTGACCAGGCGATGGCGTAGGGCGCCGTGGATGTGCAACACGCGGCCAAGGTTGTCCAGATCGATCTGCAAACCGGCGCTGGCGGGCACCAGGGCCGTTGGTACAGGGGCCTCGGGCGGGCGGCCGAGGAGGCGATCGAAAAACTTTTCCCCCGAGGTCAAAATTGCAGGCTCGCTTGGGCTGTGAGCGTGGTTGGCAGGTTGGGCACGGTGCCAAAGCCCGGCAGCACGAGGAACGGCAGCACGTTTTTGAGGTTGCTGGAGGGGTAGTTGATCTGCACGGTCAGCAGGTTGGCCGTGAAGCTCGTGGTGATGTAGGCCGGTACGAATTTGAACGCGGGTGGCAGCCACTGCAATTGGGCCTGGGCACCCGCCACGGCGCGGGCCTGGACGGCGGCGGCGTAGCCGGGGGTGGTGGGGTCTAGCGCGACGCTGCGGCGCACGCCTTCGGCGGTTGCCTGGTTGAACGACTGCAACAGCAGTAACGGCAGGCTATAGCTGACCAGGCCATAGAACACGGCAAAAAAGAGCATGAACACCAGCGCGAATTCAATCGCGGCGGCACCTTTCTGTTTTCTAGGGAGGCCCTTTCTCATGACTGCGTCTACCCTGACTACCACTACCTGATATCAGCATAGAATCATTCAGCAAAAAGGGATTTTTTTTACGTGGTTCAGAGCCTCTTTCTGTTTGCCTGGCTGGCGCTGTGCGCCGCGCAAGATATCCGCCACCGGCAGATCGCCAACGCCCTGACGCTCGGTGCCTTCCTGCTGGCCCTGGTTTACCTGCTGTGGCGCGGCACCACCTGGCTGGGCGCCACGCCGGCCGAGGGCGGCTGGGCGTTTGCCCTCGCGGTGCTGTTCACCTTGCCCGGTTACGCGCTGGGCCGCCTGGGCGCTGCGGACGTAAAACTGCTGGCGGCCCTGGCGCTGGCGACCAATTGTGAGTACTTGCTCGGCACTTTTATCGGTGCCGGCCTGGCCAGTGCGGCTTGGTTGCTGCTGGCGCCAAAATTATGGCCGCTGATGAATCAAGGGGTTAGAAATACCCTTCACTACCTGGGGCCCGAGCAGTCAAAAAAACAACCCTTCGCGCCGTTTTTACTGGTCGGATTTACCCTCGCCTGGCTTTGGATCCCTTTAGTCGCGACGTAGGCTATCGCTATGTACATAGTAGGAAAGTGCGTCTACGTTTATAGCTACGGTGTGCGAAATAGACGCTGTTGGCACGGATTGATCAGACTTTGGCTTGCCCAGGCATGGAGTAGCGCGTGAACAAGCTTACCCCGCAAATGAAAGTGCTCGTGGTCGACGATCAGCCTTTGATCGTGGAAGAGTTGTGCGAATTCCTCGAAAGCAGCGGGTACCGTTGCGTGCCCTGCCATTCCAGCCCGCAAGCGGTTGCGCGGTTTCGTGAAGACGTCGAGATCGGCCTGGTGCTGTGCGATCTGCACATGCCGGACATGGACGGCATCGAGCTGGTCCAGGAGCTGCAACGCATCGCCGGCAAACAGCGCGCCTTCGAGGCGATCATGCTGACCGGTCGCGCCGACAAACAGGATGTGATCAAGGCGTTGCGTGCCGGGATTGCTGATTACTATCAAAAGCCGATCAATCTCGACGAACTGCTCGAAGGCCTGCAACGCCAGGAGACGGTGCTGCGTGAGCGGCAAAAGGGCGTAGAGCTGGGGCAACTGAATCAGAAGCTGCAGTTTCTGTCGGCCTCGATCGATGACCTGTACCACGACCTCGACAAAGTGCGCAGCAGCCCGCAGCAAGCCGGTCGCGATGCGCCGGATGATCTGGCGGACGCCGACAGCAGTGAAAT
Source organism: Pseudomonas sp. 18.1.10 (assembly GCF_024655625.1). Taxonomy (NCBI): domain Bacteria; kingdom Pseudomonadati; phylum Pseudomonadota; class Gammaproteobacteria; order Pseudomonadales; family Pseudomonadaceae; genus Pseudomonas; species Pseudomonas sp. 18.1.10. The sequence goes on along the minus strand of NZ_JANLGL010000048.1, from coordinate 26,974 downwards.
GCCGGCCATCTTCAAACAGTTGTCCCCCCGCCAATTGGACGTGGCGCGCCTAGTCGGCAAAGGCCAGACCAACTATCAGATCGCCTGTGAGCTGGGCATCACCGAGAACACGGTAAAACTCTACGTGTCCCAAGTGCTGCGCCTGACCCATATGCATAACCGCACGCAACTGGCGCTGGCGCTGTCGCCGAGCAACTCGGCGATTCGCCAGCGCGTCACCGCCCACTAGTTATTGCCGCTTGGCGCAGTGCCACCCTGTTTCTGGTCGAAGTATTCGGGAATGGGGTGTTTGTAACTTTCAATCAAACGCTGCATGGCCTGCTCGCGCTCAGCCGGCGAGGCCTTTTGCGGCGTGGATGTCGCCAACTGCCCTTTGATCTGCATTTGCAGCCAGCCTTCGGTCTGTCTCTGGTACACCGATGACGGCCCGGGCTCGATCGCCAGCGCGGTCAGGGGCAGGGTGGCCAACAGCAGGTGGGCGAGGGGTTTGAGTTTCATTGGGACACTCCCTTATTTGACGGTCGCCACTTGGCCCTTGGCGGCGGTTGCCGAACCCCTGAGCTGCTCGGCGCGGGCCTGGGCCTGGTTGAACTGCTCGGGGCTCAAGTTGAAGCGGCTGACGAACCGCGACGCTTGCTTCCAGTTGTTCTGGTAGATCAGCAAGGTGACCATGTTCACCGCTGCCAGTGAGCTGCTCTGGTTGAGCTCCATGGCCGTGAGGAATTCGAAGCGGGCGTCTTCCATGCGCAGCTGATTGAGGTAGACCACCCCCAGGTCATTGCGGATTTTTTCATCGGTAGGCGACAGTTTGGCGGCCCGTTGCAAGTGCTCCAGGGCTTGGCCGTTGTCGCCCCTGGCCACCGCCAGTTGGCCCAGGCCATGTTCGCCCTCGGCGGCCATGCAGGTGCCCAGCAGGCTGCGGTACATCGGCTCGGCCTCAGTGCGGCCGAGCAGCCGGTACACCTTGGCCTTGCGCAGGCGCACCTGGGGCAGGTTGTCCGCGAGGTTTTGCAGGTTGGCCAGGCTGGCGTGCAGCTTGCCTTCATTGGCCAGGTCATCCGCGAGGTTCAGTGACAGCTCCTGGTCCGAACTGGGCTTGGAGCAACTGCTGGCACCCGCGAAGCCGGCCCAGGGTGTCTGGCCCATGTTCGCGCAACCGCTCATCAACAACACGCTGCACGCGGCAATCAGTAATTTCATGGTGCGTCCTCTCAAGGCCCCATGGCCTTGGAAATGGCGATAAACCCAGGGCCGGCCAAGACAATCAGCAGCGCGGGAAACAGAAAGACCATCATCACGACCGACATCTTGGCCGACATCTTGGAAATGTATTCCTGCATGCGGGTCAGGCGCCGGTCATCCAGCAGTTGCTTGAGCGCCTGCAACGACTTCATCGCGCCGCCGCCCTGATACAGCAGCTGTTGCAGGATCGCGCAGGTGTCGCTGAACTCATCCACGCTGAGCATCAGGCTGGTCTTGCTCAGTTCTTCGCCCAGCTCCAGGCCCGAATCCACCCGTGCCAGCACCAGGCGCAGTTCCGAGGTCAGCACCGGCAGCAACTGCTGGGCTTCGTTGGACATGACCCGCAGGGTTTGCTCCACGGCCATGCCCGACTCGAACAGGATGCGCAGCAGCGGGATAAAGGTCGAAACCTCCTGGGAGATTTGCTCCTGGCGGCGCTTGGCCACGGCCGCCAGCACGCGCTTGGGCAACAGGTAGCCCGTGGCAAGCCCGAGGAACGGCGCAGGCCAGGCATGGGCGACATCCGGGAAAAACACGCTTTGCAACAGGATCGTCAGCCCGAGGAACAGGATCGGTGCGCCCACCTGGCAGGCGGCGAACAGTGAGCGCTGGCTGGCCTTTCGCCAACCGATGCGGTTGAGCAAGACCTGGGTTTCGTTGTCCAGGCTGATGGTGCGCTGGCCGATCCGCGTGTTGCCCAGTTGGCGCAGCAAGTGCCCGACCTTGTCGTGGCGCACCGTGTCGCCTTGCAGCCGTTGGGTCACCAGGCGTTGCTGGCGGCGCTGGCCGATCAGGTTGACGGCCACCAGGGCGAGTGCGGCGAGAAACAGCGCAATACTGATGAGCACGGCCATCGTCAGATGCTCCTCAGCATGCGCCACAGCGCCACACAGCCGATGATCTGCATGCTGAACGCGCCGATCAGCAGCAACTGACCGCTGCCATCGGCCCACATGCCCACCAGGTAAGTCGGGTTGGTCAGCAGGAAGTAGCCGGCCACGCTGACCGGCAGCAGCGCCAGGACCACGGCGGTGACGCGGGTTTCGCCGGTCATGGCGCGCAGTTGGCGCGCGCCCTGGTCGCGCTCGCGGATCATCTTGATAAGGTTTTCCAGCAGCTCGCTGGCGTTGCCGCCATAGCGATGGTTGACCTTCAAACCGAGGGCAAACAGGCGCAGTTCATCCTGTTCGTACAGCTCGGCGAAATCGTGCGCCGCTTCCGGCAGGCTGACCCCCAGCAACACGTTGCGCTTGATGCGGCCCATGGCGCTTTGCAGCGGGTCTTCGCTGGCATCGATGGCGCCGAGTACCGCATCGGCCAGGGTGCGCCCGGATTTGAGGCTGCGCACGGCGTGGTCGAGCAATTGCGGCAGTTGCTCGATCATGCGCCGCAACCGGCGTTGATAGCGCAGCGAGATGTAGAAGCGCAGCGCCAGCGGCGGCGCCAGCAGCATCACCAGCAAGCCCAGCCATTCGAAGGCGAGCAAGCCCAGCACCGCGCCCAGCGCCCACAGGGTCAGCCACAGGCCCAGGCGCTCGGTCGGCTTGCCCAGGCCGGCGCGCATAAAGGTGCGTTCCAGGCCTGTCAGCACCGGGTTGTTTTCCGGGCTGTCGGGCTGCCCGTGGCCTAGGCGTTCGAGCACGCGGTCGGTCTGCGCCTGGCGCACGCCACGGCGCATCAGGTGCAGGCCGAGCAACAGCATGGCCAGGGACATCAGCGCGAGCAGGATCGGAGCAAGCATGGGCGGCACCTCCTACTGCGGCAGGTGGCTTTCGCGGCGCAGTTTGTCGCCGGCGGGGTTGATGGCTTCGCGCAAAAAACCGTAGCCGGTGCGTTTGTCGAGGCGGAACAGCGTGTTGGTGACATACACGTCATCGCGCACGCCCACCACCTCCACCACCTCGGTGACGCAGCGGCGGCCGTCGGGCATGCGCGACAGTTGGATGATGACGTCCAGCGCCGCGCAAATCATCTGGCGCAGGGTTTTTTCCGCGACGGTGCGCCCGGTCAGGCCCACCAGGGTCTCCAGCCGCAGCAGCGCGTCCTGGGCGTTGTTGGCGTGCACGGTGCTCATGGAGCCGTCGTGGCCGGTGTTCATCGCGGTGAGTACGTCGAGCACTTCCACGCCACGGATCTCGCCGAGGATGATGCGGTCGGGGCGCATCCGCAGGGCGTTGCGGATCAGGTCGCTGGCCTTTACTTCACCGTGGCCCTCGGCATTCGGCGGGCGGGTTTCCAGGCGCACCACGTGGGGGTGGCCCAGTTGCAACTCGGCCACGTCTTCGATGGTGACCAGGCGTTCGTGGGGGTTTATCAGTTGGCTGAGAATATTCAGCAACGTGGTTTTACCGGTGCCGGTCCCGCCGCTGATAAGGATGTTGCAGCGCTTGCCCACGGCCTCCTGGAAGAACTCGAAGATCGGCTGGTCGATGGTCTGCATGGCCACCAGGTCGCTGCTCTTGAGCATGTCCTTGCGGAATTTGCGGATCGACAGGCACGGCCCGTCGAGGGCAATCGGCGGGATGATCGCGTTGACCCGGCTGCCATCGGGCAAGCGCGCATCGACCATCGGCGAGGATTCGTCCAGGCGCCGCCCGAGGGGCGCGAGGATGCGTTGCATGACGCGTTCTACATGGTGGTCGTCGATAAAGCGCAGGTCACTTTGATGCAGCAAACCATCGCGCTCGACGAACACCCGGTGCGGGCCGTTGACCAGGATCTCCGTTACGGAGGCATCGCGCAGCAGCACTTCCAATGGGCCGAAACCGGTGAGTTCGTCGACGATCTCTTCGGCCAGGCGTTCCATCTCATAGCGGGAAATCGCCAGGTGCATGCGGGTGATGTATTCGTTGACCTTGTCGATCACAAACTGCGCGAGGGACTGGCGTGTGCCCTCCAGCAGGTTTTTCCCCGACTCTTCGATGGCGTCGATGATGTAGCGGTGCAGCACCAGCTTGAGACCGTCGTGATCGGTATTGCCCACCGCGCCGCGCGCGCCGGGCACACCGAACAGCTTTTCGCCGCTCACTTGGTGCCCCACAGGCGGGTCAGCCAGTTGGCCGAAGGTTTCTCAAGGCCTTCGGAACGTTTGGCCAGGCGCTCGCCGAGCACCCGCAAGCCTTGGCTCAAGGGTTCGCGCGGGGCCAGGGTGAACAGGCTCTGGCCCTGGTTCTTCGCGTTCAGGCGCAGCTCGGCGGCCAGGGGCAGCACGGCGATGACTTCCAGGCCAAAGGTTTTGCCCAGGGCTTCGGCCTCGGGCGCGGCGCCTTTGATGTAGCGGTCAATCAGCAGCCGGCCGTGTTCCAGCTTCATGCCTTTTTCGCGCCAGCGGTTGAGCACCGCGAGGTTGCGCCGGCAGTCCAGTACGCTTTGGTCGGTGCACCACAGCAGCTTGTCGCAATGGCTGACAAAGGTGCGCAGGGCTTCGCTGTCCGGTTGGCCGGTGAGGTTCACCACGATGTGCTGGAAGTGTTGGCGCAGGGCGCTGAGCAACATGTACAGCTCGGCGGCGCTGGTGTGCTCCAGGGGCTCGTCGCTGTCGGTGTAGGCGAGGATGCGCAGGCCCGCGTCGGTGGCGGTGAAGGCGCTGTTAATCAGGGTGGCGTCGAGGCGGCGCAGGTGGCGCAGGGCGTCGCCAAAGTGGAACGAGCTTTCCAGGCCCAGCAGCGCCAGGCTGTCGCCCCGGGGCAGGCCGAGGTCGAGCACCAGGGTTTGCTGGCCGCTCTTCTGCACCACATGCGCCAGGTGCCCGGCGACCATGGCGCCGTCGGTGCCGCATTGGGTGCCATACAGCACGGTGAGGCCGCCCAGGTGGCTGGTATGGGCCACGGCCGGCAGGCGTTTGCTCAGGCGGCGCACCAGCCCCGCGACTTCGCTGGAGCGCGAACCATAGGCGACAAAATCCCGGGCGCCGGCGCGCATGGCGTTCAGCACCAGCTGATTGTCCATGCCGTCGCCCAGGGCGACGATGGCGAGCATCGGCTTGGCCTCCAGGGCGCCTTCGATCAGGGCGCACTGGTTGGTCACGTTTTCGCGGTCGAGGCCGATGAACACCAGGTTGGCGAAGGTCACGTCCACCAGCGCGAGCAGCTCGTCGAGGCTGCCGCTGCCGGCGCTGACCACCTGGCCCAGGGGCGCGAGGGCGCCTTGCAGCCATTCCAGGTCGGTGCTGTTGCGGGTGATTGCCAGGAAGGTCTGGCTCAGGCTTTCGCTCATTGGGAGAGTCCTGTGCGTCGGTCGAAATTGCCGTTTTCGAGGAAGAACAGGCGGTACCAGTTCGGGTCGTAGCTGCGCAGGTTTTCCCCCGGCAGGGACGGCAGTTGCGCATTGGCGGCGAGGGGTTGGACCAGGTGCGGGGTGACGATCATCAGCAGCTCTTTTTCTTCGCGGCTGATGTTGGAGTCACGGAAGAACGCACCGAGGATCGGGATGTCTCCCAGGCCGGGAAACTTGTCGATGGTGGAGCGGTTGTTGGTGCTGATAAGGCCGCTGATTACGAAGCTCTCGCCATCGGCCAGGGACACGCTGGTGTCGGTGCGGCGCACGGTGAGCGCGGGCACGCGGATGCCCTGGATGGCGACGGCGTTGCTGTAGTCCAGCTCGCTGACCTCCGGCGCAACCTTGAGGCTGATGCGGTTGCGGTCGATCACCGTGGGGGTGAGGGTCAAGCGAATGCCGAACTCCTTGTACTCGATGGAAATGGTGTCGCTGCCGGCGCTGGGCACCGGGATCGGCACTTCGCCGCCGGCGAGGAAGGTCGCGCTCTGGCCACTCAGGGCCACCAAACTGGGCCGCGCCAGGGTGTAGGCGAAACCGCTGCTTTCCAGGGCATTAATCATCGCCTTGACGCGGCCGCCGCCAAAGCCGACGTTGAAGTTATCGGTGCTCACCGGCAGTTTGAACACGCTCTCTGCCGGGGACAGGATGTTCGGGCTGCTGAGGAAGAAGTTGGTGCCGACCCCGAGAAACTTGGTGCTCGCTTCCTTGAGCTTGGTGCGGCTGACTTCGACAAAACGGATATCGGTCTGCACCTGGCTGGGCAGCGATGGGTCTTCCGACGGCGACAGCGACAGGCTGGTCAGCGCCGACGTGGCCTTGCCCTTGACGAACACCATGGTCTGGCGCGGGCTGGGCGAGCAGGCGGTCCAGATCATCAGGCTGGTGGCGCCGGACGAGACGCCGGTCAGCAGGAAGGCCTGGTTGCCGTTGACGTGGACGTCGGCGATTTTCGGGTCGCCGACCGCCAGCCGGGTAATGGCGACCGGGGATTGGATGGCCTGCTGCAGACCTTCACCGACCTCAAGCGTCGCAGGCAACTGCCCCAGGCTGGCGCAATTGCCCGGTGCCGCCTGTGCCGCGCCGACGGGCAGGGCGAGGGTGACCAGGGCGCAGAACACTCGCGAAAACTTCGGCATGGAACGACTGCTCATTCAAGGCATCCTTAGCGCTATCAGGGCGTTTGTTGAGTGACCTGGTTACCGCGTATCACCTCGACACCCGAGCGACGCGGCGTGGCTTTGGTGGCTGTCGGGTTGAAGTTGCTGATGGGTGGCGTGGTTTGCGCCAGTTGGTTGAACTGGTAGAGGTCGCGCTTGGCGTTGTCGAGGTTCTGCGCAGAGTCGCTGTCGCCGGCCCAGTATTGGCTCAGGCGTTGCTCGTCGGCGCTGCGCACGGCCAGGCGCAGGCTGCCGGCTTGCACGGCGAGGACCAGGCGCGTCATCAATTGCTCGGGCACTGCCAGCAACACCGTGCGTGCACTGGCACGCCCTTGTTGTTGCTTGGCCTTGTCTTCGGCGGTGACGGCCACCGGCGAGCCGGGCTTGCCGTCGTTGGTCAGCCCCAGTTGATCGCCCACGCCCAGCAGGCGCAGAGCCGGCACGACGGTTTGTGCGGAGGGTTGCGGGTTGCCGTTTTCCGAGCGCAGGTACAGCATCACATCCACATAATCGCCGGGGTTCAATTGGCCACCGGCACCGGTCACTTCATCCACCGCGACCGCGAGTGCGCGCTCATCGGCGCGGATCATGCGCGACAGGTTGCCGCCGGCGTTGAAGCTTTCTTCGGTCAGCCAGGTGCCGGCTTGCAGGGCGCGCCATGGCGTGCGGCCGACGGCCTGGTCCAGCGAGGTCAGGCTGCCGGCGGGCACGGTCTTGAGTTTTTCCACCGTCAGGTCGGCGGCGGTGAGGGCGACGAAGGGCAGCACGTCATGGGCCAGCACGACCACGGGTTGGCGGGTCGGGTCTTCGATGGCAGCGACAGGGGCGTTATTAATGACAGGTGGCGCGACGGCGGCAACCGGCTCCGGGCGGCTGAGAACCAGGCCCCAGTACCCGGCTATCAACGCCCCGAGTAGCAGTACCGCGGCCAGAATCATGCTGATACGACTGCTCATGAAGGCTCTCCCTTTCCTACTGGCAGACCTTTCAACGGGTCCATCCAGCGACTACGCAATCAGTTCGTTCTGGGTATTCAACTATTTCGCTATTTGAAGGTAGTCGAGCTAGGACAAAATGCCATTACTGCATGGAAATATTGTGTATCGGCGGGCAAACATTGGGGCTTTGACGCCATTTGGCTGACTACTACTTTGTGATTAGTCGCTTATTACACTTGTTGGGAGTGAATTTGCCGACAATGCTCTAGTGGCATAGCGAGATCATGTTGCAAGCCCGCTACATCCGCGCTCTCAGCGCAAAGGAGAAGTCATATGTTCCTTGATGCCATTCGCAAAGTGTTTATCAAAATCCAGATTCTGTCTTACGGGAGAGAGGGGGCCTCCGGTATTGAATATGCGATTGTCGCGGCGATGTGTGCGGCGGTGATCGGGCTTTTCATGACTCCGATCAGCACTAAGGTAAAGGCTATTTTCACCTCGATTCAAACCGGTATCGGCACTTGATGTTCTAGCGAAGCGCTTTCTCCTCTTTCGACGGAGTTCTACATGCAAATCGAAGAAAGCATTCGTTTTATCTACGTGAAAGTGTGGGTCATGGTGAGCGCCAGGGATGGCGCCTCCGGCATCGAATACGCCATTGTGGCGGCGATGTGTGCGGCGGTGATCGGCATCTTCATGACTCCCATTAGTGATCGCGTGAAGGAGTTGTTCAACCTGGTCCAGGCGAGCATCGCATCGACTTGATCTATCTCGCGACACGGCTAACCTGAGTGCACCTTAGTGTCAGGATCTTTCGCCATGAGTCCCTCCGTGCCTTCTTCGCGGCAACAACTTCTCCTGGTGGACGACGAAGAGGACGCTCTGATCGAACTTGCCGAATCCCTCTCCAATGAGGGATTTGTGTGTTTTACCGCCACCTCCGTGACCGACGCGCTGCAGGAACTGACCCTCAACCCGGATATCGCGCTTATCATCACCGACCTGCGCATGCCCGAGGAAAGCGGCATCTCCCTGATAAAGCGCCTGCGCGAACACACCTCGCGCCAGCACCTGCCGGTGATCGTGATGTCGGGCCACGCCGAGATGGATGACGTCAGCGACATGCTGCGCTTGCAGGTGCTGGATCTGTTTCGCAAGCCCATCTACCTGGTGCGGTTGATCGATACCCTCAACAATTTGTTTCCCCTGCAGAAGCGCCCGTTCTAGCCGCCAGTTGGGCTCAATGTGGGAGCAGGCTTTTGTGGGAGCAGGCAAGCCAGCTCCCACAGAAGTCCTCCTACACACATCGGCCTGGTCAGAGTTGATAGCTGAAACTCAAGGTATACCGCGGCCGCCGGTCAAAGCTGTCCAGCGCCACGTCTGACAGCGGCTTGGCCGCTTCCAGCGCAATGTTGTAGTACTGGCTGTCGCCAAAACGCAGGCCCACGGCGGCGGATGATAGGTCGTTGCCCCTGATCGGCAGTACGTTGAACCAGGTCTTGGCGCGGTCGAACACCACGTACGGTTGCAGAATGCGCACCCAGTCGCCGGCCCGGTTGTAGCTGTAGTTGATCTCGTACGCCAGGCCCCAGCCCTTGTCGCCCGAGCCCTGGTCGTCGGGGTAGCCACGGGCGAAGTTCTGCCCGCCGAAGGTGGCGCGTTCGCTGTCGGGCAGGGTGTCGTCACTCCAGTAGAACGCCCCGGAAAGCACGCCCTGGAAGTTGCTGCCGAACAGCTTGTTGCTTTGCACGCCGGACAGGCGCAGGCGGAAGAAATCCAGGTCGGGTTTTACCCCGTCGAAGTCGCTGCGGGTCGTGGCGCCCAGGCCATTGATGCCTTGGTACAGGCCGGCGCTGAGGATGCGCAACTGGTCGGTATCGGCCTTGCGCCAGTCGCCTTCGAAGGCCAGGGCGCGCAGGTTGGTTTCCAGGTCGAAGCGGTTGGGGAAACCCACCAGTTGATAGCGGGTTTTCTGGTCGACGCCATAAATGCGGGTGCCCAGGCTCAACGACTCGGTCGGCGAGGCAATCACCGGGTGGCTCACGCCAATGGAGAAGCGGTCGATGGCCTGGTGCGGCTTGAGCTGGAAACCGCCGTCCAGTCGCACGTTGGTGCCCGGGTCGGCGCGGTAGCGTTCGCCTGACAGCGCCAGCTGGGTGCCCTCGGCGTTGACGAACTGGCTGTAGGCGGCGCGGTAGTAGTGTTCCTTGTCGTTGCCCGGCGGTGCCAGGGCGCTGACGGTCAACTGTTCACCCATCGACGTCTGCGAGTTGCTGGTGGCGCTGACCAGCGCTTGCAGGCCGCCACGGCTGGCCTGGTTGAGGCTCATGCTGGTGGTGAAGGGCTTGCGGCTGGCGGTGATCTGCATGTGGGTGCCGCCATCGGTGGTGCGCGGTGGCGGCACTTGCGCCTGCAGGGTCACGCCGGGAATCGCGCCCATCAGCGTGGTGTAGCGCTCGAAGGTCTTGCGGGTGAGTGGGCGTTCGGCCTTGAGTTTGTCGGCGAGTTTTTCCACGTAGGCCGACACCGAGCCGATATCGCCTTGCACCTGGTAATCGCGCACATAGCCCTCCACCAGCACTACGTGGACCAGGCCGCCGTCGAAACTTTGTTCCGGCAGGAAGGCATAGGACAGCAGGTAGCCGTCCGTTTGGTAGCGCTTGGTGATGCTGCGGGTGGCCTCGATCAGCTGGGCGATGTTGGTTTCATGGCCAATCAGCGGTTCGAAAGCCAGCGCCAGTTCCTTGAGCGGGTAGACCGTGCCGCCGTCGATCTGCAGTTTGCTGATGGTTACCTTGGTGTCCATCAGCAGCGGCTGGGCTTCGCTGGCCGCAGGCGTTGGCAACTGGGTTTGCGGGGTGTTTGGCCGGTAGGCGTCGGCGGGCAGGTTGGGCACGGGCAGGTTGCGGATGGTGTCGTTGCTATTGAGGAAACTGGGTAGGGTTTCGGCGTGGGCGTAAGCACTGAGGGACAGCAACAACAGCGGCGTCAAAGCGCGCATAGGACACTCCATGGTCAAAACTGCAGCAGCGTTTCGCAGATTCCCGCCGGGCTCTGGGGCGCGGTTCGGGTGCCTTTCATTGGCGCATAAAAAAGACGAGAGACTTATTGGGTCTCTCGTCTCAACCAAGCGTAGGCGCTGTAGGGGAGGCCGTCTAATCGGCCAGGTGCAATTCTATTTTTTGCCGGTCAGGCCACCGAGCAAACCGCCCAGGCCGCCGCCGCTGGTGCTGGCCCCGGCACTGGCGCCGGCAGATGCGCTGCCGCCCAGGCTCAGGCCGCCGCCGAGCAAACCACCACCGGTGCCACTGGTACCACCGGTGACCAGGCCACCCACCGAGGCCACGGTATTGCCGACTGCGCTGACGGTGCCGCCCAGGGCATTGGTGACCGGGTTGGCATTGGTGCCGGTGATTTTGCCGCCCAGGCCGCTGACGGCGCCGCCGACGTTGGTCACCAGGCCGTTGACCGGAGCCCCCAGGCCAGTGCTGTTGCCGACGTTCTGGGTGAGGCTGGTGACGCCACTGGTGACTGGATTAAGCGCGCTGCCCAGGCTGGTGGTGAGTGCCGCGACCGGAGCACCGGCGGCGGTGTTCGGTACGCCGTTGCCGCCCAGCAGAGTGCCCAGGGATGCAACGGTGCCGCCTACGCTGCCACCGGTGATGCCCGCTGCGCTGACCACGCCATTGGTGTTGCCTGCATTCAGGCCGTTGCCGGCGCCCGCAATCACGCCGCCGATGAGTTCCGGCAGGCCGAGGTTGCCCGTGCCAATGCCGCCGCCGGAACCGCTGCCGGTGCCAGTGGTTGGGTTGACATAGCCGCTGGCGCTGCTGACCACGGTGCCCACGCCACTCAGCACGCTACCCACGGCGCCCGTCACAGGGTTGCCGGTGCCGCCAGTGCCGGTGACTTTATCGCCGAGGCCGTCGACGGTAGTGCCGACTTTATTCAGCAGGCCGCCAACCGGGCCGCCGAGGCCCGTTGCGGTGCCCACTTGGCCAGTGGTTTTTTCGACCAGGGAAACCACCGGTACCAGCACTTTGGCGCCCACGGTATTGGTGACCGAACCCAGTGGGCCGGTGGTGCTGGCGGTGCTCAGGGTGTCGCCAAGCATGGTCACGACGTTGCCGACTTTATCGACCACACCGCCGACCACGGGGGCGGCGCCACTCACCACGGGCACTTTGCCGAGCAAGGTCGCGACATTGCCGCCGGTGGTGCTCACGCCATCACCCAGGTCGGAGACGGCGTTGCCGACGCCCGAGAGGGTAGTGCCCACGGCATTGCTGTTGGTGCCGATAGTGCCCAGCCCGTCTGACAGGCCGTTGCCGAGGCTACCGACGGCGTTGCCGGTCGCGGTGACCAGGCCGCCAGCCGTGGCGCCGACAATCGGCAAGCTGCCCAGGGTGGTGCCGAGGCTGCCGACAGTGGTACCTACGCCGGTCACGGTGGTGCCCAGGGTGTCCACGACTGTCGCGGTGACCAGTGGGGTGGTGGTGCCGCCACCGGTGCCACCGCCTGTACCGCCGCCAGTGCCACCACCGGTGCCGCCGCCCGTGCCACCGCCGGTACCGCCACCGGTGCCGCCGCCCGTGCCACCACCGGTTCCGCCGCCAGTACCGCCACCGGTACCACCGCCTGTGCCACCGGTACCGGCTGTTGTGTCGTCAGTGGAGGACGAGCCACCACTGTGATGCCCGCCACCACCGCTGCTGCAGCCGCCGAGCGTCAATGCTACTGCCAGGGCCAGCGCGGTACTTGCTTTCCAAAACACTACTTGAGTTTTCATGATTGAGTTCCCTGCACCTGTACAACCTTGGTTGTCTTCAAACACTCGCCATTTCTATGGAAGGCGATGCGTTTGTCCGTGTGGCTATAACAGGCCAGGGGGCTCTTTCTGACAATGCTCAACTTGGTATTAACGATTTATATACGGTCGTAAATTCCCTGCTTAGGGGCTAATGCCAAGGATATAAAGTGTAGATGTATCAAGATGTATATGTGATTTAAATCAATGGCTTGAATAAAATAGCGGACTTTATAAAGTCCGCTATAACTTAGGGTGTATATATACAATTAAGCAGTTTTTTTCAGGCGATTGGCTGCCAGTTGCCTACCATATGTTCAAAGTCGCCCGCGCCGTTCAAACGTAATTCACCCGCTGAACCGGCGGCGCTGGCAAACAACGTCACTGCACTGGGCAGGCGCACGGGTTTCCTGAACTCGACGCTGATCTCGACATTGGCGGCGGGCAAGTGTTCGCCCAAGGCGGCGAGGGTGTACGCCTTGTTCCACAACCCGTGGGCGATGGCCTGGGGAAACCCGAACAGCCTGGCGGTCAGGGCGCTGAGGTGGATCGGGTTGTAGTCGCCGCTGACCCGGGCATAACGCCGGCCGATGTCGGCGGGGGCTTGCCAGCGCGTCAGCTCGCTGACGTGGCTGGGGCTCGGTTGCGCCGCGTCCGTGGGTTCGCCGTCGAGCTTTACGCCGCGGCAGAGCATGCGGCTTTCGGCTTCCCACAGCAGGCCGAGGGCATCGCTGACGGTGGTCACCACGTCGAAGGTCGCGCCCTTGGGATGAGGCGTGAGATTTTGCGTGTGGACGCTGAGGGTCAGCTCGCTGACACCGCCCAAGGGCCGGTGGATACGGATGCGGTTGCTCAGGTGAATCAGCCCCAGCAGCGGGAAGGGGAAGCGCTTGTCGGTGAGCAACTGCATCTGCAAGCCGAACGCGAGGATGTGCGGATAAGTCGCCGGCAACATCGGGCCGTCGGCAAACCCGCAGACCTTGCGGTACTTGGCGACAGCGTTGGGGTTGACGGTCACTCGGCAGCGCAGCCCACGCTCGGGCAACGCCGTGCCGGTGATCTTGCGCTTGAGTGCCGCACGCCAATACAGCGGCGGCAGCGACGGTGTGCTGTCCAATGTTTGCCAGTCCATGCCTACGCTCCCAAGAGACTTTGCCCACACACCCGCAGCGCCTGCCCGCTGACGGCACCGCTGCCCGGCTGGCCGAGCCAGGCCACGGCTTCGGCCACGTCTTGGGGCAGACCGCCCTGGCCCAGCGAGCTCATGCGGCGTCCGGCTTCACGCAAGGCAAAGGGGATATGCGCGGTCATCTGGGTTTCGATAAACCCCGGCGCCACGGCGTTGATGCTGATCCCCCGGTCTTTGAGCAAGGGCGCCCAGGCGTGTGCGAGGCCGATCAACCCGGCCTTGCTCGCGGCGTAGTTGGTTTGCCCCCGATTGCCGGCGATGCCGCTGATGGACGCCAGCAGCACCACGCGGGCGTTGTCGTGCAGGGTGGCGCTGTCGAGCAGCGCCTGGGTCAGCACTTGCGGGGCATTGAGGTTTACCGCGAGCACGGCGTCCCAGTATTCCGGGGTCATGTTGGCCAGGGTTTTGTCGCGGGTGATGCCGGCGTTGTGCACGAGGATGTCGAGGCCATCGGGCAGGTGGTCGATCAATTGCCGGGCAGCGTCTGCGGCGCAGATGTCCAGCGCCACGCTGCGTGCACCCAGGCGGGCGGCGAGGGCGTCGAGGTCGGCCTTGGCCTGGGGCACGTCGAGCAGGATGACGTCTGCACCGTCGCGGGCCAGGGTTTCGGCAATGGCCGCGCCGATGCCACGGGCGGCGCCGGTGACCAGCGCCTTGCGCCCGGCGAGGGGGCGAGTCCAGTCCTCGACCTGGGTTGCGCACGCCTCCAGGCGAATCACCTGCCCGGAGATGTAGGCGCTTTTCGGCGAGAGGAAGAAGCGCAACGCGCCTTCCAGCTGGTTCTCGGCACCGGCGCCGACATAGAGCAATTGCAGGACGCCGCCATTGCGCAGTTCCTTGGCCAGGGAGCGGCTGAACCCTTCGAGGGCCCGTTGGGCGCTGGCGGCGAAGGGGTCGTCGAGGCTTTCCGGCGCACGGCCGAGGATCACCAGGTGCGCGCTGTTATCGAGGTTTTTCAGCAGCGGCTGGAAGAATTCGCGCAATTGCTTGAGTTGGTCGGTGTGCTGCAAGTCGCTGGCGTCGAACACCACGGCCTTGAGCTTGGGACCGTGGCCGGGAATCCACGTCGGCGCTTCGCCGCCATAGGTGTAGGTCGCGTCTGTCAGCTTGTGGGCGAACGCCTGCACCTTCGCCGTCAGCGCGCCGCCGCCCAACAGCAGCGCCCCTTCCACCGGGCGCAGGCGCCCCGCTTGCCAGCGTTCCAGGCGTACCGGTGACGGCAGGCCAAGGGCGGCGACCAGGCGATGGCCGAGGCTTGAGTTGGCGAAGTCGATATAACGGTCAGACATGGAACGCTCTCCGAAAGCTGGGGTTCAAAGGGTTGACCACCCCGGGACGGTAGTCGTTCGATCAGCCTAGGCTAGGCTGGATGATTCCACCCACAACCTTCAGGGAGCTTTCCATGACTCAATTGCGCCGCGTAGCGATCATTGGCGGTAACCGCATTCCCTTTGCCCGTTCCAATGGCCCGTACGCCACGGCGAGCAACCAGGCGATGCTGACGGCGGCGCTGGAAGGCCTGATCGAACGCTACAACCTGCATGGCCTGCGCCTCGGCGAAGTGGCGGCGGGCGCGGTGCTCAAGCATTCCCGTGACTTCAACCTGACCCGCGAATGCGTGCTCGGCTCGCGCCTGTCGCCGCAAACCCCGGCCTATGACATCCAACAGGCGTGCGGCACCGGGCTGGAAGCTGCGTTGCTGGTGGCCAACAAGATCGCCCTGGGCCAGATCGAATGCGGGATTGCCGGCGGTGTGGACACCACGTCCGACGCGCCGATTGGCGTGAATGAAGGGCTGCGCAAGATTCTGCTGCAAGCCAACCGCAGCAAATCCATGGCCGACAAGCTGAAAGTCCTGCTGCAACTGCGCCCCCATCACCTCAAGCCGGAACTGCCGCGCAATGGCGAACCACGTACAGGGTTGTCCATGGGCCAACACTGCGAACTGATGGCGCAGACCTGGCAGATTCCCCGCGCCGAGCAGGACCAGCTGGCCCTGGAAAGCCATCAGAAAATGGCGGCGGCTTACGCCGAAGGCTGGCACAACGATTTGCTCACGCCGTTCCTCGGCCTGACCCGCGACAACAACCTGCGCGCCGACCTGACCCTGGAGAAACTCGCCGCGCTCAAGCCTGCGTTCGAACGCAGCGAAAAAGGCACGCTCACCGCCGGCAACTCCACGCCGCTCACCGATGGTGCGTCGTTGGTGCTGTTGGGCAGCGAGGCCTGGGCGCAAGAGCGCGGCTTGCCGATCCTGGCGTATTTGCGTGATGGTGAGGCGGCGGCGGTGGATTTCGTCAACGGTGCCGAAGGCCTGCTGATGGCCCCGGTGTATGCGGTGCCGCGCTTGTTGGCGAGGAATGGTCTGACGCTGCAAGACTTCGATTACTACGAGATCCACGAAGCCTTCGCGGCCCAGGTGTTGTGTACGCTCAAGGCGTGGGAGGATGCGGACTACTGCAAGACGCGCCTCGGCTTGGATGCACCACTGGGGAGCATCGACCGCAGCCGCTTGAACGTGAAGGGCAGTTCCCTGGCGGCCGGGCATCCGTTTGCGGCCACCGGCGGGCGTATCGTCGCCAACCTGGCCAAGTTGCTGGATGCGGCCGGCAAGGGGCGCGGGCTGATTTCCATCTGTGCGGCGGGCGGGCAGGGGGTCACCGCGATCATTGAACGGTGAAACTGGCCCATTGGATGCATTCTTAAGCGATCAACGGTCGGTAGCCCCTCCCACCGGCGAGCCGATTGCCGTATAACGAGTGCCATACGCGTATTTGGTAATAAAGGACCCACAATAAAAGCTGATGAAGACTCCTAAACGCATTGAACCCCTGATCGAAGACGGTCTGGTCGACGAAGTGCTGCGCCCACTCATGAGTGGTAAAGAAGCAGCTGTTTATGTGGTGCGCTGCGGCAACGAATTGCGTTGCGCCAAGGTTTACAAGGAGGCGAACAAACGAAGTTTTCGTCAAGCGTCCGAATACCAGGAGGGCCGCAAGGTCCGTAACAGTCGTCAGGCCCGGGCCATGGCCAAGGGTTCCAAGTTCGGCAAGAAAGAAACCGAAGACGCCTGGCAGAACGCTGAAGTGGCGGCGTTGTTCCGCCTGGCCGGTGCGGGCGTTCGCGTGCCCCAGCCGTTCGACTTCCTCGAAGGCGTGCTGTTGATGGAACTGGTGGCCGACGAGTACGGCGATGCGGCGCCGCGTCTGAACGACGTGGTGCTGGAGCCGGACCAGGCGCGTGAGTACCACGCCTTCCTGATCTCGCAGATCGTGCTGATGCTGTGTACCGGCCTGGTGCACGGTGACTTGTCCGAGTTCAACGTACTGCTCACGCCGACCGGCCCGGTGATTATCGACCTGCCCCAGGCGGTGGATGCGGCGGGCAACAACCACGCGTTCAGCATGCTGGAGCGGGATGTGGGCAACATGGCGTCGTACTTCGGGCGCTTTGCCCCGGAGTTGAAGAAGACCAAGTACGCCAAGGAAATGTGGGCGCTCTACGAAGCCGGCACCTTGCACCCGGCCAGCGTCTTGACCGGCGAGTTCGATGAGCCGGAAGAGTTGGCGGACGTGGGTGGTGTGATCCGCGAGATTGAAGCGGCGCGGCTGGATGAAGAGCGTCGGCAGGCGATTCGGGCGGCGGATGATGCGCCGCCGACCAAGACAGCAGAAGAACCGCCGCCGCCTTGGATGCAGTAGTTTTCTGGCCTGCGGAGATCTAAAAAATGTGGGAGCGGGCTTGCTCGCGAATGCGGTGGATCAGTGAATATATCTTTGACTGACACACCGTCTTCGCGAGCAAGCCCGCTCCCACATTGGGTTCTATGTTTTGTCAGCAGGTCATCCGTTGCAGCAGCTACCGGAAGCCAACTCCTTGAGAATCGGACAATCCGGCCGATGATCGCCCTGGCAGTGCTCCACCAGGTCCTGCAACGTATCGCGCAACTGCCCCAACTCCAGGATCTTCCGGTTCAACTCATCGATATGCTGGCGCGCCAACGCCTTCACATCGGCGCTGGCCCGTTGCCGGTCCTGCCACAGGGTCAGCAGCTTGCCGACCTCTTCCAATGAAAACCCCAGGTCCCGTGAGCGTTTGATAAACGCCAGGGTGTGCAGGTCGTCGGCGCCGTACACGCGGTAGCCGCTGTCGGTGCGGTGGGCGGCTTTGAGCAGGCCGATGGATTCGTAGTAGCGAATCATCTTCGCGCTGAGCCCGCTCTGGCGTGCGGCTTGGCCGATGTTCATGGGCGGTGGTCCTCGAGGTCCTTGGGTTTCCAGGTTTTCAGCAGCAGGGCATTGCTCACCACGCTGACGCTCGACAGCGCCATCGCCGCGCCGGCCAGCACCGGGTTGAGCAGACCGAACGCGGCCAGGGGAATGCCGATCAAGTTATACACAAAAGCCCAGAACAGGTTCTGGCGGATTTTTGCGTAGGTCTTGCGGCTGATCTCCAGCGCTGCCGGCACCAGGCGCGGATCGCCGCGCATCAGGGTGATGCCGGCCGCGTGCATGGCCACGTCGGTGCCGCCGCCCATGGCGATGCCGATGTCGGCAGCGGCCAGGGCCGGGGCGTCGTTGATGCCGTCGCCAACCATGGCCACCACGCCGGTTTTTTTCAACTCTGCGACGGTGGCGGCCTTGTCGGCGGGCAGCACTTCGGCGTGCACGTCGTCGATGCCCAGCGCCTCGGCCACCACGCGCGCGCTGCCACGGTTGTCACCGGTGAGCAGGTGACTGCTGATGTGCTGTGCCTTGAGCAGGTTGACGGCCTCCAGCGCGCCGGGCTTGAGGGTGTCGCCAAAGGCAAACAGCCCGAGCACGCGGGGTTGTGCGCCTTGCTCGATCAGCCAGGACAAGGTGCGGCCTTCGGCCTCCCAGGCTTTGGCGGCGTCGGCCAGGTCGCCGGCGCTCAAGCCGCTTTCTTCGAGCAGGCGGCGATTGCCCAGGGCTAGCTGTTGGCCATCCAGCGTGCCGGCGATGCCGCGTCCGGTCAGGGATTGGCTGGCGGTCACGTCCGCCACTGGCAGACCTTGTTCATTGCACGCATCCAGCACGGCCTTGGCCAACGGGTGTTCGCTGCCGCGTTGCAGCGCGCCGGCCTGCTGCAACAGCAGGGCTTCGTTGCCATCCACGGCGGCGAGGTGGGCAATTTTCGGCGCGCCGGAAGTGAGGGTGCCGGTCTTGTCGAAGACCACTGCGCTCACTTCGTGGGCGCGCTCCAGGGCTTCGGCGTCCTTGATTAAGATGCCATGGCGCGCGGCCACGCCGGTGCCGGCCATGATCGCGGTGGGTGTGGCCAGGCCCAGGGCACACGGGCAGGCAATCACCAGCACGGCCACCGCATTGATGATCGCGATTTCCAGCGACGCGCCGTACAGCCACCAGCCCACCAGGGTAACCAGGGCCAGCACTAGCACGGCAGGCACGAACACTTGGCTGACTTTATCCACCAGTTTCTGGATCGGTGCCTTGGCGGCCTGGGCGTCTTCCACCAGGCGGATGATCCGCGCCAGCACGCTTTCGGCGCCCAGGGCGGTGGTGCGTACCAGCAAGCGGCCTTCGCCGTTGATGGCGCCGCCGGTGACCTTGTCCCCCGGCTGCTTGGGCACCGGCAGGCTTTCGCCGCTAATCAGCGCTTCGTCGGCGTGGCTTTGGCCTTCGACCACTTCACCGTCCACCGGGAAGCGTTCGCCGGGTTTGACCAGCACCAGGTCATCGAGGGTCAGGGCGTTGATGGCGACGTCTTCCTCACGCCCGCCGCTTACCCGAATCGCGCGTTCCGGGCGCAGGGCTTCGAGGGCGCGGATGGCGCTGGCGGTCTGGCGCTTGGCGCGGCTTTCGAGGTATTTGCCCAGCAACACCAGGGCGATCACCACCGCCGAGGCTTCGAAGTACAGGTGCGGCGCCATGCCGGGGTGGGCGGTGAGCCATTCATAGATGCTCAGGCCATAACCGGCGCTGGTGCCGATGGCCACCAGCAGGTCCATATTGCCGGCTCCGGCGCGCACGGCTTTCCAGGCGGCGATATAGAAGCGTGCACCGAAGATGAATTGCACCGGCGTGGCCAGGGCGAACTGCACCCAGGCGGGCAGCATCCAGTGCAGGCCGAAGGGTTCCACCAACATTGGCAGCACCAATGGCAGCGCCAAGGCAATCGCAAACACCAGCGACCAGCGCTCGCGGTGCAAGCGCTGGGCCTGATCGACCTCGGTGGCGGTTTCGCTTTGCGGCAGGCTGGCGGTGTAGCCGGCTTTATCGACGGCAGCGATCAAGACGCCGGGGTCCATTTGGCCCGCGACTTCGACGTGGGCGCGTTCGTTGGCCAGGTTGACGCTGACGCGTTGCACCCCCGGCACCTTGCCCAGCGCGCGCTCGACGCGGCCGGCACAGCTGGCACAGGTCATGCCGCTGATGGGCAGGTCAAAGGTGGTGGTTCCATTCATGGGGCAGTCCTCCAGGAGAAGTTGCCCCTAGGATCAACCTTGACCTGTGGGGAAGGTCAAGTGCGGGACGCGGAGCGTCCTAGGAGGCATTCCCACGCGGAGCGTGGGAACGATCGGTGTGGGTGTTCAGTATTCCAAGGCGGCGGGCTTGAGGTACATGCCGTCCGGGCCTTGGGCGATGCGCAGCTTGCGCACGTCGCCGGCCTTGAGGGTGATGTTCTGTGCCGGTGGTGCCAGCAAGCCCGGCAGGCAGCCCGGCGCCTGGCCTGGCAGCAGCTTGAGACGCAGCGACAGGTTGCCCGCCGGCAGGTTGAACGAAGTGGCTTGCTCCTGGAACAATCGTCCGGCCAGTTGATCGTTGAGGTACAGGCCGATCTCGCAGTTGGTTGGCACTTCCAGGCGTTCCCGGGAAACGATCAACACCGCGTAGTCTTCTGCGGCACTGGCCATCGGTGCGGCGGCAGACAAGCTCATCAGGCCGGCAAGGGCAAAAAACGACCAGCGCATGGCGAATGCTCCGTGGTTCAAATCAAAGATGACTCAAGCTTGGCCGACCGCGCGAGCGAATACCAGCCCGGTTGATGTTTTAGGCGCTTGACCTTGCCATGATGGCAAGGTCGAGACTGCGTCCACCCTCAATCAAGGAGTCATGTCATGCAAGTATTCAGTGTTGAAGGAATGACCTGCGGCCATTGCGTCAAGTCGGTCACCCAGGCTGTGCAGAGCCAGGACCCGGCAGCCAGTGTGAAGGTCGATCTGGCGGCCAAGGAAGTCGGCGTGGAGAGTCGTTTGTCGGCCGAGCAAATCATCAGTGCGATCACCGAAGAAGGCTACAGCGCCAAGCTCGCCTGATTTTTCAATAGTTAGCGAGCTATCGTAATGTTCAAGGCACCCAAGCGCGGCTAGACTGTCGGGCTGCCGACTCACTTGGGTGCCTTCATGAACCTGCGCATTATCCTGATCCTGGGCGCCTTGAGCGCCTTCGCGCCGTTGGCGATCGATTTTTACCTGCCGGGCTTCCCCGCCATGGCGATCGCTTTTGGCACCGACGAAAAACATGTCCAGCAAACCCTGGCGGTGTACTTCATCGGCCTGGCCATTGGCCAATTGATCTACGGCCCGCTGGCCGACCGCTTTGGCCGGCGTGTGCCGCTGCTCAGTGGTGTCACCCTGTTTACCCTGGCGTCCTTCGCCTGCGCCTATGCGCCGTCCCTGGATTGGCTGATTGCGGCACGTTTCGTCCAGGCCCTGGGCGGCTGTGCGGGCATGGTGATTTCCCGCGCGGTGGTCAGCGACAAATGTGATGCGGTGGGCTCGGCCAAAGTGTTTTCCCAACTGATGCTGGTCACCGGGCTGGCGCCGATTCTCGCGCCGCTGGCGGGTGGGGTGATGGTGGGGGTGTGGGGTTGGCAGTCGATCTTCCTCGCGCTGACGCTGTTCAGCGTGATGGCGGCGGTGGCCGTTGCCGTCGGCCTGCCGGAAACCTTTCCGGCCCATCAACCGCGCCAGCCATTGTCTGGCTCGCTGCGCCGCTACCTGTCGTTGCTGTCGGACCGGGTGTACCTCGGTTACGCCCTCACCGGCGGTATTGCGATTGGCGGGATGTTTGCCTACATCGCCGGCTCACCTTTCGTATTCATCAAGCTTTATGGCGTACCCGCCGAGCATTACGGCTGGGTCTTTGGCTCCAACGCGGCCGGTTTTATCCTCATCGCCCAGGTGAACGCCCGGCTGCTGGCCAAGCGCGGCCCGGCGTTCCTGCTGTCGCGCAGCGTGTGGGTGTACCTGGCGGCGGCCTTGTCGTTGCTGGCGATCAGTGCCTTGCACACCGATGCGCTGTGGCCGCTGCTGGTGCCGCTGTTTATCTGCATCGCAAGCTTAGGCTGCATTTTGCCCAACACCTCGGCCTGCGCCATGAGCGGGCAAGGGGCGCGGGCGGGCAGTGCGTCGGCCTTGCTTGGCTGCATTCAGTTTGGTGTGGCGGCGGGCGCGGCGTCGTTGGTCGGCCTGTTGCACGATGGCACGGCGATGCCGATGGCCATGGTCATCAGCTTGTGCGGTGTATTGGCGGTGACGGTGGCCGTCTCGACCCAGCGCCTGCAACGGGCTCGGGCCGCGCAAGCGCAGGGTTGAGGTGCGGGTCAGCCAGCGGCGGCGCGTTGCTGGCTGACGGGGAAGGTGTGGGGCGCCTGGATACGGGCTTGCAGGGTCTCGGCAAAGGCGCGGGCCTCGGCCTCACTGTGGAAGGTGATGGCTTTGGAGTCTAGGCGCACCTCCCATTGGGATTTTGCTAACGCTTTTATCAGGATCTTCATTGCTGACTTCCTCACGTAAAAGAATCGTGGCAAAGGCGGCCAATATAAACCCGAATACCCGCGCAAATATGACAAAGGTCAACTCTCGGACTAATGGTGTCGTCCATCACTCACAGTGGTAATGGACGACGCCTACAGACTTTTGTCAGAACCCTTCCAATACGATCTTGCCCTTGGCCTTGCCGCTTTCCAGCAGCGCATGGGCGCGGCGCAGGTTGGCCGCATTGATGACACCGAAGTGTTCGCCCACCGTGGTTTCCAGGGTGCCGGCGTCGATCAGGTCGGCCACGCGGTTGAGCAGGTGGTGTTGCTCGATCATGTCCGGGGTCTCGAACATCGAGCGGGTGTACATGAACTCCCAGTGCAGCGACAGGCTCTTGCGCTTGAGCTTGCTGACGTCCAGCGCCTTGGGGTCGTCGATCAGCGCCAGCTTGCCTTGGGGTTGCAGGGCTTCGACCAGTTGGTCCAGGTGCTGGTCGGTCTGGGTCAGGCTGGCGACGTGGGTCACATGGGCGACACCGGCGCGTTTCAGTTCTTCATTCAAAGGTTGGCTGTGGTCAATCACCAGGTCGGCCCCCAGTGCCTTGGCCCAGGCCTGGGTTTCCGGGCGCGAAGCGGTGCCGATGACCCGCAGCGCCGTGAGCTGGCTGGCCAGTTGGGTCAGGATCGAACCCACGCCACCGGCTGCGCCGACGATCAGCAGGCTCTGGCCCTGGTCCTCTTTGCCTTCACGCACTTGCAGGCGCTCGAAGAGCAGTTCCCAGGCGGTGATGGCGGTCAGCGGCAGCGCGGCGGCGTCGGCGAACCCCAGGCTTTTTGGCATATGGCCGACGATGCGCTCATCCACCGTGTGCAACTCGCTGTTGCCACCCGGGCGTACGAGGGAGCCGGCGTAGAACACCTTGTCGCCGGCCTTGAACAGCGTGACGTCACTGCCCACGGCCTTGACCACACCGGCCACGTCCCAGCCCAGTACCTTGGCGGCGCCGTTTTCCGGGGCGACGTTCTGGCGCACCTTGGTGTCCACCGGGTTGACCGAGATGGCTTTGACTTCCACCAGCAGATCGCGCGGGCCGGCGACCGGCGCGGGCAGTTCGATGTCTTGCAGGGCCAGGGGATCGTTGATCGGCAGCGAGGCGTAGTAGGCGATGGCTTTCATGAGAAGCTCCAGGAATGGGATGGGCAGATGATTGGCTATTTCCCGGCGAGATAAAAGCGGCTAAAACAGAGGTCTGTTTCAATAGAATTTTGATAATCAGCGGGGATGCATGCTGCGTTTTGATGATTTGCAGTTGTTTGTGCGCGCGGCGGACCTGGGCAGCCTGTCGGCGGCGGCGCGGGTCATGGACCTGTCACCGGCGGTGGCCAGCGCCGCGTTGAAACGTATCGAGCAACAACTGGGCGCTCGCTTGCTGGCCCGCTCCACCCGCAGCCTGCGCCTGACCGCCGAAGGCGAGGGCTTCCTGGAATATGCCCGCGCCGCCTTGGGTTCACTGGACGAAGGGCGCCGGCTATTGGCCAGTGGCCAGGATCATGTCAGTGGCGTGCTGCAACTGTCGGCACCGTCGGACTTTGGCCGCAACCATCTGCTGGCGTGGCTGGATGAGTTCCAGCGTGAGCACCCGCAACTGACCGTGCGCCTGTTGCTAGGCGACCGTATTGCCGACCTGTTTCGCCAGCCGGTGGACATCGCCCTGCGCTACGGCGAGCCCGAAGACTCCAGCCTGATCGCGTTGCCGGTGGCGCCGCAGAATGTGCGTGTGCTGTGCGCCTCGCCCAGCTACCTCGCGCAGTACGGTGAGCCCCGGCACCTGGAGCAGTTGGCCCAGCACAATTGCCTGCTGTATATGCTGGGCAGTCGCGTGCATGACCACTGGAGCTTTCACGACGGCAAGCGCGACATCAGCCTGACGGTGAGCGGCGACCGCTTCAGTGACGATGCCGACGTCGTGCGGCGCTGGGCGGTGGCGGGTGTGGGGATTGCCTACAAGTCCTGGCTGGATGTCAGCACCGACGTATTGGCCGGCCGTTTGCGGGTGATCCTGCCGGAGCTGCGCGGCGAGCGAACGCCGCTGAATCTGCTCTGTGCCCACCGCGCCCAACTGAGCAAACCCGTCAATCTGCTGCGCGAAATGCTCGTGGCGCGTTGTGCGACGTTGACTGCGCAATGGCCGGAGCGATTAGCCTTTAGGCAATAGCCTCTAGAAAGCGAGGAAGTTTCACTCAAATCCTGTCCCTATCCACGCTGTCAGACGGCGCGGAACCGGCTGCCTGCGCCCCTATACTTTGACGCCTAGCACAGCCGAAAAGTGGTTCAACAGGGAGTGAATAAATGGAAGCAGCACCTTGCATCAGTCACATTGCCAGCCTGCTCGCCGAGCCCAAACGCACGGCAATGCTCTGGGCGTTGATGGACGGCTCGGCGAAGTCCTCGGAGGAATTGGCGGCGCTGGCCGGGTTGTCGTCTGCCTCGGCCGCTGCGCACCTGGCGCGGCTGACCGGTGGTGGGCTGTTGCGCAGCGAGAGCCGGCGCGGCCAGCGTTTGTTTCGCGTGGCGGCCGCCGATGTCAGCGCCGCCATTGATGCGCTGGCCAACACCACCATGGCCAGTGCCGCGCGCAGTTGCGCGGATGCTTCGCCGCCGGCATTGAGCGCGCCGCTGTTGTTGCGCCATGCACGGTTGTGCAATGGCCACCTCGGCGGCGAGCTGGCGGCGGGGTTGTATCAGCGGATGTTGGCCGCAGGCTGGATCGAACGCCATGAACAACGCACCGATGTCACGGCCAAGGGCGCGCAGCACTTGGCGGGCCTGGGGATCTATACCCAGGCGCTGGCATCGCCGGTGGTGTGCGACTGTTCCGATTGGAGCCAACAGCTGCCGCATTTGGGCGGGCCGTTAGGCGCGGGGTTGCTGCAATTGTTCCTGCAATCGAACTGGGTCAGCCTGACCAAAGAGTCGCAGGCGCTGCAGGTCAACGACAGTGGAACGGTAGAAATCAACCGATTGGCCGCACTCGATCACCCTTAGCCACGGGGGCGTCGTTCAGAGTTTCAGTCAGGTCGCATCCAGCAATAACCCCGCAAAACCATGCCGCACACTCACCGCGGGGACTTTTCACACAGGGGGTGCGGCATGGGTATGCAAGGCTATAGCGCAGCGGAACGGCTGGAACGGTTGCCCATCAGCGGCTACCACCGGGTTATTTTCATCATCATCGCCCTGGCGTTTTTCTTCGACTCCATGGACCTGGCGATGATGACTTTCCTTTTAGGCTCGATCAAAGCCGAGTTCGGCCTGAGTACGGCCCAGGCCGGGCTGCTGGCCAGTTCGAGTTTTTTCGGCATGGTGGTGGGGGCGTCGCTGTCCGGGATGCTCGCTGATCGCTTCGGGCGCAAGCCGGTGTTCCAGTGGAGCATCGTGTTGTGGGGCATCGCCAGTTACCTGTGTTCCACGGCGCAGACGGTGGAGACGCTGACGCTGTTTCGCATCCTGCTGGGCATCGGCATGGGCATGGAGTTTCCCATCGCGCAATCGATGCTCTCGGAGTTGATTCCGGCCAAGCGGCGTGGGCGTTACATCGCCTTGATGGACGGCTTCTGGCCGCTGGGCTTTGTGGCGGCAGGCGTGCTGTCGTACTTCTTGCTGCCGGTGATTGGCTGGCGCGACATCTTCCTGGTGTTGGCGGTGCCGGCGGTGTTTGTGCTGGCGATCCGGTTTTTTATCCCGGAGTCGCCGCGTTGGCTGGAACAGGCCGGCCGGCATGATGCGGCGGACAAGGTGTTGCAGGGTATCGAGCAGAAAGTGCGCGACTCCCTGGGCAGCGCGCAACTGCCGGAGCCGATCCGCCTGCCACGGATGGAGAGCACGCCGGGCACGTTTTTCTCGGCGTTTCAGCAGTTATGGTCGGCGCAGTATCGCCAGCGCACGATGATGATCTGGAGCGTGTGGTTCTTTGCCTTGCTCGGCTTTTACGGGCTGACGTCGTGGTTGAGTGCGCTGTTGCAGCAGTCGGGTTTTGCGGTGACCCAGTCGGTGTATTACACGGTGATTATTTCCCTTGGCGGGATTCCCGGCTTCTTGATGGCGGCCTGGCTGGTGGAGCGCTGGGGACGTAAACCGGTGTGCGTGGTGACACTGCTGGGTGGCGGAGTGATGGCGTTTCTGTATGGGCAAAGCGCGGTGTTTGGCGGCAATGTGGGCTTGCTGATTACGTCGGGCCTGTTGATGCAGTTCTTTTTGTTTGGCATGTGGGCGGTGTTGTACACCTACACGCCGGAGCTGTATCCGACGTCGGCGCGGGCGACCGGGTCCGGATTTGCCTCGGCGATTGGCCGGGTGGGTTCATTGCTGGGGCCGCTGGTGACCGGGTTGGTGTTTCCGATGACGGGGCAGGGCGGGGTGTTTGCCTTGGGCGCGCTGTGTTTTGCGGTGGCGGCGCTGGTGGTGTGGGTGTTTGGGATGGAGACGAAGGGTAAGACCCTGGAAGAGTTGTCCGAAATCTAACTGGCAACACAAAAACCATGTGGGAGTGGGCTTGTGTGGGAGCGGGCTTGCTCGCGAATGCGGTGTTCCAGCCACGTAATGTATTGGCTGACACACTGC
>NZ_JANLGL010000047.1:0-36067 GCF_024655625.1 Pseudomonas sp. 18.1.10 | reverse complement strand
GTGTCAGTCAATAGATGTTTGACTGATACACCGCATTCGCGAGCAAGCCCGCTCCCACACAAGCCCCTCCCACATTTTTGATCTTCAGTGTGGCTTAGAGATCGCCTAGCCCATCAATCAAAGCCTGGTTCTGCTCCGGCGTACCAATGCTGATCCGCAGGAACTGGGCAATCCGCTCCTGCTTGAAGTGCCGCACGATCACACCCTGCTCACGCAACTTGGCCGCCAGGCCGGCAGCGTCGTGCTTGGGGTGACGGGCAAAGATGAAGTTGGCCGCCGACGGCAACACTTCAAAACCCTTCCCTTCCAGTTGCGCGACCACCGTGTTGCGACTGTCGATCACCAGCTGGCACGTCTTCTCGAAGTACTCACGGTCTTCAAACGCCGCCGCCGCGCCGACAATCGCCAGGCGATCCAGTGGATAGGAGTTGAAGCTGTTCTTGACGCGCTCCAGCGCCTCGATCAGGTCCGGGTGGCCCACGGCCAGGCCTACACGCAAACCGGCCAGTGAGCGCGATTTGGACAGGGTCTGCGTCACCAGCAGGTTCGGGTAACGGTCCACCAGGCTGATGGCGGTTTCGCCGCCGAAGTCGATATAGGCTTCATCGACCACCACCACCGAATCCGGGCTGGCCTTGAGGATCTGCTCCACGGCGTCCAGCGCCAGCACGCAGCCAGTCGGCGCGTTCGGGTTGGGGAAGATGATCCCGCCGTTCGGCTTCGCGTAGTCCGCCACGCGGATCTGGAACTGTTCGTCCAGCGGCACCGGGTCGGACTGGATGCCATACAGGCCGCAGTACACCGGATAGAAGCTGTAGCTGATGTCCGGGAACAACAGCGGCAAATCGTGCTGGAACAGGCCGTGGAAGATGTGCGCGAGGACTTCGTCGGAACCGTTGCCGAGGAACACTTTGCCCGCATCCACCCCGTAGTACTTGGCCACCGCCTGCTTGAGCAGGTCGCTGTTGGGGTCCGGGTACAGGCGCAGGTTGTCGTTCAACTCGGCCTGCATCGCCGCCAACGCCTTGGGCGAGGGGCCGTAGGGGTTTTCATTGGTGTTGAGCTTGACCAGCTTGGTCAGCTTCGGTTGTTCACCCGGCACGTAAGGCACGAGGTCCTTGACGAAAGGGCTCCAGAATTTGCTCATGCCTCACTCTCCCTTGACGATGCGGTATTCGGCGCTACGTGCGTGTGCGCTCAGCGATTCGCCACGGGCCAGCACCGAGGCAGTCTTGCCCAGCTCGGACGCGCCTTGTGGCGAGCAGAAGATGATCGACGAACGCTTCTGGAAGTCATACACCCCCAGCGGCGACGAAAAGCGTGCGGTGCCAGAGGTCGGCAGCACGTGGTTGGGGCCTGCGCAGTAGTCGCCCAGGGCTTCGCTGGTATGGCGGCCCATGAAGATCGCACCGGCATGGCGGATCGATGGCAGCCACGCTTGCGGGTCGGCCACCGACAGCTCCAAGTGCTCCGGCGCGATGCGGTTGGCCACTTCAATGGCTTGTTCCATGTCACGCACCAGGATCAACGCACCACGGCCGTTGATCGACTTCTCGATGATTTCGGCACGCTCCATGGTTGGCAGCAGCTTGTCGATGCTGGCGGCGACCTTATCGAGGAACGCGGCGTCCGGGCTGACCAGGATCGCCTGGGCGTCTTCGTCATGCTCGGCCTGGGAGAACAGGTCCATGGCGATCCAGTCCGGGTCGGTCTGGCCGTCGCACACCACGAGGATTTCCGAGGGGCCGGCAATCATGTCGATACCGACCTGGCCAAACACATGGCGCTTGGCGGTGGCGACGTAGATGTTGCCGGGGCCGACTACCTTGTCCACTTTCGGCACGCTTTCGGTGCCATAGGCCAGAGCGGCAACAGCCTGGGCGCCGCCGATGGTGAACACACGGTCGACACCGGCGATGCACGCAGCGGCCAGCACCAGCTCGTTGATTTCACCGCGCGGGGTCGGCACGACCATGACCACTTCGGTCACGCCGGCCACTTTCGCCGGAATCGCGTTCATCAGTACCGACGAGGGGTACGACGCCTTGCCGCCCGGCACGTACAGGCCGGCGCGGTCCAGCGGCGTGACCTTCTGGCCCAGCACGGTGCCGTCGGCCTCGGTGTAGCTCCAGGAATCCTGCTTCTGCTTTTCGTGGTAGCTGCGCACCCGTGTCGCCGCCACTTCCAGCGCTTCGCGCTGCGGCGCGGTGATGCGCGTCAAGGCCAGTTCCAGGCGTTCGCGGGGCAGGATCAGGTCGGCCATGGACGCCACATCCAGGCCGTCGAACTGGCGGGTGAAATCCACCAGCGCCGCATCACCGCGCTCGCGCACGGCCTTGATGATGTCGAGTACTCGCCCGTTGACCGACTCGTCGGACACGCTTTCCCAGCTCAGCAGATGATCCAGATGATGGGCGAAATCCGGGTCGGCAGCGTTGAGTCGGGCAATTGCAGTGGACGTGGTCATAGCGAGGGCCTCAATAGAATTGGCAAAAACTCAGGCGCCCTAAACTAGCAGTCGTTTCCGCTTGGGCACCTGAGAATTCTGGCTATGAGGCGGATAGACGGGCGTAGCCTTTCAGCTACGCGGGTAAGTCAACCGCGGTGTCGCGACTCCACTGCCTTGCGCAGGGTGTCGATCAACGCCTGGATACGGGCGTGCTGCATCTTCATCGATGCTTTGTTGACGATCAGGCGGGAGCTGATGTCGGCAATGAATTCTTGCGGTTCAAGACCGTTGGCACGCAGGGTGTTGCCGGTGTCGACCACGTCGATGATCTTGTCGGCCAGGCCGATCAGCGGCGCCAGCTCCATCGAGCCGTAGAGCTTGATGATATCGACCTGGCGGCCTTGCTCGGCGTAGTAGCGCTTGGCGACGTTGACGAACTTGGTGGCCACGCGCAGGCGGCCTTTTGGCTCGACGTCACCGACACGGCCGGCGGTCATCAACTTGCACAGGGCGATACGCAGGTCCAGGGGCTCGTACAGGCCCTGACCGCCGTATTCCATCAGCACGTCCTTACCGGCGACACCGAGGTCGGCCGCGCCATGTTCAACGTAGGTCGGCACGTCGGTAGCCCGCACGATCAACAGGCGAACGTCGTCCTGGGTCGTGGGGATGATCAGCTTGCGGCTCTTGTCCGGATTCTCGGTCGGCACGATGCCCGCTTCAGCCAGAAGCGGCAAAGTGTCGTCAAGGATGCGGCCCTTGGACAGTGCGATGGTCAACATGGGAAACGTCAGTCCTTCATCAGGCTATTGCGGTCCGGTCGCAAACGGCGCCGGACACAGATCGAGGCCATGACAGCCTCGATTTGAAACAAATCCTGTGGTGAGAGAGCAAGCCCCCTCACCAGCAATGCAGCCTCGGGAACTAGCCCGGTACGCGGCGGATTTTCGCGCCGAGCATCTGCAGTTTTTCTTCGATGCACTCGTAGCCACGGTCGATGTGGTAGATGCGGTCGATCAGGGTGTCGCCGTCGGCGCACAGTGCCGAAATCACCAGGCTGGCCGAAGCACGCAGGTCGGTGGCCATGACTGGCGCGCCCTTGAGCTTGTCGATACCGGTGACGATGGCCGTGTTGCCCTCGACCTGGATCTTCGCGCCCATGCGGTGCAGTTCGTACACGTGCATGAAGCGGTTTTCGAAGATGGTCTCGATCACGGCACCGGTGCCTTCGGCAATCGCGTTCAGGGAGATGAACTGCGCTTGCATGTCGGTCGGGAACGCCGGGTACGGAGCGGTACGCACGTTCACGGCTTTTGGCCGCTTGCCGTGCATGTTCAGTTCGATCCAGTCTTCGCCGGTGGTGATGTCTGCGCCAGCTTCACGCAGTTTTTCGAGGACCGCTTCCAGGATGGTCGGATCGGTGTCCTTGACCTTGACGCGGCCACCGGTGACGGCAGCGGCAACCAGGTAGGTGCCGGTCTCGATACGGTCGGGCATGACCTTGTAGGTCGCGGTGTGCAGACGCTCGACACCATCAATGGTGATGGTGTCGGTGCCAGCGCCGGAAACCTTGGCGCCCATGGCGTTCAGGAAGTTGGCCAGGTCGACCACTTCCGGCTCGCGCGCGGCGTTTTGCAGGACGCTGCGGCCCTTGGCCAGGGCAGCGGCCATCATGATGTTCTCGGTACCGGTCACGCTGACGGTATCAAAGAAGAAGTTGGCGCCACGCAGGCCGCCTTCCGGCGCCTTGGCCTTGATGTAGCCGCCTTCGACGTCGATCACTGCGCCCATGGCTTCAAGACCACGGATGTGCAGGTCCACCGGACGCGAGCCAATGGCGCAACCGCCAGGCAGTGCGACTTCGGCTTCGCCGAAACGGGCAACCATCGGGCCCAGTACCAGGATCGACGCACGCATGGTTTTCACCAGTTCGTACGGTGCGATCAGGGTCTTGATGGTGCGCGGGTCGATTTCGACCGAGAGTTTCTCGTCGATCACAGGCTCGATGCCCATGCGACCGAACAGCTCGATCATGGTGGTGATGTCGTGCAGGTGCGGCAGGTTGGCCACGGTCACCGGGCCATCGCACAGCAGGGTCGCTGCCAGGATCGGCAAGGCGGAGTTTTTTGCACCGGAAATACGGATTTCGCCGTCAAGGCGGGCACCGCCGGTAATAATCAATTTATCCATAAGAATCTCGACGCCTTGGGGGCTCAGGTGCGCTCGGCCCAGGCCGCGCGGCTGAAAAATTTCATAGTGACCGCATGGATGCTGCCATCGGTGATCCACGGGTTCAAATGGGCATAGATCTGCTGCTGACGCTTGACCGGGCTCAGTGCCGCCAGTTCATCGCTAATCACGTTCAGCTGGAAGTTGCAGCCTTCGCCTTCAACTTCTACGGTCGTTTCCGGCAGCTTTCCTTCAAGAAAGCTCTTAACTTCTAGGGCCTGCATGCTCAACCTCTATCGGCGCCCAGTGCGCACGGGTCGCACATCATACAAAAAAGCCCCGCGCCTGCGAACCCCGCATAGCAGGACTCTGACGGGGGGCTTCTCTAATAATGTGTATTAAGGATGTGCCAACAGCTC
Organism: Pseudomonas sp. 18.1.10; assembly: GCF_024655625.1. Lineage (NCBI taxonomy): Bacteria > Pseudomonadati > Pseudomonadota > Gammaproteobacteria > Pseudomonadales > Pseudomonadaceae > Pseudomonas > Pseudomonas sp. 18.1.10. The sequence goes on along the minus strand of NZ_JANLGL010000047.1, from coordinate 31,030 downwards.
GGTCAGGCCGGAAACCTCGGCAATTTCGCGCATGTCTTCGGGCATGGCGCGGATGCTCACCGTTTTATTGGCCGCCTCGGCATCACGCATGAAGCACAGCAGCAAGGACAAACCCACGCTGCTGGATTTGGTCACTTGCGAGCAATCCACCACCAGCGCAGGTGCGCTGCTGCCATTGATTAGAGCCTGGCCCTGCTTGCGCAGGCCCGGCCCGGAGCGATAGTCCAGCACGCCACTGATGAACAACTCGCCGGCATCGCCGAGACGAACGGCCGATTCGGTCATTGCGCAGGTTTCCCGGCAGCTTGCTTGTCGGTTTCTTCCTTGGCCTTGGCGACTTCACCGGCCCAACCATTGATGGTCTTGTCCAGGTCGTTGCCATTGCGCTGCATGGCGTCGGCGAACTGGTCACGGAACAGCTTGCCGATGTTGATGCCGTTGATGATCACGTTGCGCAGTTTCCACTCGCCGTTGATCTTCTCCAGGGTGTACTGCACAGGGTAGACCGCGCCGTTGGTGCCCTTGACGGTCATGTTGACGCTGGTGCGATCGCCCGACTCATCACCTGGCGGCGCCACGGTAATGCCCTGGTTGTTGTACTCAAGCAAGGCGTTGCCGTAGAACTGGAACAGGCCTTTCTTGAAGTTTTCCTGGAAGGTCTGCATCTGTGCAGGCGTGGCCTTGCGCGAATACTTGACCGTCATGATGCTGCGAGAAATGCCTTCGGCATCGACCACCGGGCCGACAATGGTGTTCAGCGCGTCGTAGAACTTGCTCGGGTCTTGCTTGTATTGTTCTTTGTTGGCCGTCAGGTCAGCCAACATCTTGTTGGTCGTGTCCTGCACCAGCTCGTGCGCAGAACCTGCCGCGTTGGCCATCAGCGGCAACGCTGCAAGCAGTACCAGCAGGCCACGTCGCAAGGTAGAGATCATGAACAGATTCCTCATTTGGCGTCTTTATTGACCGTATTGAGCAGGAATTTACCGATCAGGTCCTCAAGCACCAGCGACGACTGCGTGTCGTGGATGGTCGAGCCATCCTTGAGCAGGGCTGTTTCCCCGCCCACGCTGATACCGATGTACTTCTCGCCCAGCAGACCCGCAGTGAGGATAGATGCCGTGGAGTCAGTCGGCAGATTATCTACCTTCTTGTCCAGCTGCATCGTCACTCGACCGGTGAAGCTGTCGCGATCCAGATCGATTGCCGTGACCTTGCCGATGGTGACACCGGCCATGGTCACTTTAGCTCTGACAGTCAAACCGGCGATATTGTCGAAGTACGCGTAAAGTTTATAAGTATCGGCGGTCGGGCTGGCCGAAAGGCCGCTGACTCGCAGGGCCAGCAACAGTAAAGCCAGGATGCCAGCCAGCAAGAAAAGGCCGACACCGATTTCCACAGTGCGGTTTTGCATCAGAAATCTCCAAACATCAAGGCGGTCAAAATGAAGTCAAGGCCCAGTACCGCCAGCGAGGCGTACACAACGGTCTTGGTGGTGGCGCGACTGATCCCTTCTGAGGTGGGCTCACAGTCGTAGCCTTGGAATACGGCGATCCAGGTCACTACAAAGGCGAAGACGATGCTCTTTATGATGCCATTGAGCACGTCACCGCTGAAGGTCACGCTGTTTTGCATGTTGGCCCAGTAGGAGCCGTCGTAGACCCCCAGCCAGTCCACCGCTACCCACGAACCGCCCCAGATACCGACCACGCTGAAGATCATCGCCAGCAGTGGCAGGGAAATGAAACCGGCCCACAGGCGCGGGGCAACAATGTACTTGAGCGGGTCCACGCCGATCATTTCCAGGCTGGACAGCTGCTCGGTGGACTTCATGTTGCCGATCTCGGCGGTCAGCGCAGAACCTGCGCGTCCGGCAAACAGCAAGGCGGTGACCACCGGCCCCAGTTCACGCAGCAGCGTCAGGGCAACCATCTGCCCGACCGCCTGCTCCGAACCGTAGCTTGAGAGGATATTGAAGCCCTGCAGCGCCAGCACCATGCCGATAAAGACCCCGGAGACCACGATGATCACCAGGGACATCACGCCCACCGCGTGCAGTTGCTTGAGCAGCAGGCCAAAACCGCCGCCAATGCCGCCACGGCCCAGCAAGGCGTGGAACAGGAAAATCGTCGAACGGCCGAGCACTTCGATGATGTCGATGCCGGAGCGACCGAAAAGGCGGACCTTCTCGATAAGTGAAGTCTTGCGCATCAACGCTTCCCCAGAAGATCTGAGCGGTAGTCCGCTGCCGGAAAATGGAAAGGCACCGGGCCATCGGGGTCGCCCGTCATGAATTGGCGAATGCGCGGGTTATCGGCGTTCATCAGCTCTTCAGGCGTGCCCTGCCCCAGCACCTGGCCATCGCCGACCACATAAAGGTAGTCGGCAATGCTCGCGGTTTCTGCCAGGTCGTGGGAAACCACGATACTGGTAATGCCCAGCGCATCGTTGAGCAGGCGGATCAGGCGCACCAGCACGCCCATGGCGATCGGGTCCTGGCCCACGAACGGCTCGTCGTACATGAGAATCTGCGGGTCGAGGGCAATGGCACGGGCCAGCGCCACACGGCGTTTCATGCCGCCGGACAGCTCATCGGGCATCAGGTCGATGGCACCACGCAGCCCTACGGCCTGCAGTTTCAGCAACACGATGTCACGAATCATTTCATCGGACAGCTGGGTATGCACCCGCAGCGGGAAGGCTACGTTTTCGAAAACATCGAGATCGGTGAACAGCGCACCGCTCTGGAACAGCACACCCATGTGCTTGCGTGCATCGAACAGATCGCTGCGCGACAACGTCGGCAGGTTCTGGCCATTGACCCACACTTCGCCGGCAGTCGGGCGCAATTGCATGCCCATCAGGCGCAGCAGGGTGGTCTTGCCGCAACCGGAAGGCCCCATGATGCCCGTGACCTTGCCGCGGGGAATGCGGATATCGACGTTATTGAAGATGCTGCGCGTCCCGCGCTTGAAGGTAAGGCCCTTCAGCTCGACCGCGTAGGCGTTATCGGCACTCATCTAAACTCCTTGGGATGCAGCCTTTCACTCAGACACCATGTTTGCGCCAAACGTTTGCAACGCTCGTGCAATAGTTAGCCACATGGGCTGGGCGGACCGAACTGGCGGCGAACTATATCACTGCTGGTACAACGCGCCCAAGGCCGGAACCGCGCTTGTTCAGACAGAGGACAGGGAAAAATCGTTGCTTGGGATGAATCTCACGGGCATTGCGAATAAACCCTGACGAACTTGCGTGAGGGAATTGCGCATTGCCGCTATAATCGCCGACTTTTCGTCAGGCTATACGATTTCAGACATGAGCCAATCCAGCGACCTTATTCAATCCGCACAACGCACCATCCGCCTTGAGCTTGAAGCCGTAGAAGGCTTGCTGGCCCATATCGACGCGGATTTCGTACGCGCTTGCGAGATGATTCTGGCCAGCAAAGGCCGCGTTGTCGTAGTCGGCATGGGCAAATCCGGCCATGTCGGCAACAAGATTGCCGCCACCCTGGCCAGCACCGGGACCACCGCCTTTTTCGTACACCCGGCCGAAGCCAGCCACGGCGACATGGGCATGATTACCAAGGATGACATTATCCTGGCATTGTCCAACTCGGGCACCACCAACGAGATCGTGACCCTGCTGCCGCTTATCAAGCGCCTGGGCATCCAGATGATCAGCATCACCGGCAACCCCGATTCGACGCTGGCCAAGGCGGCAGAAGTGAACCTCAATGTTCACGTGGCCCACGAAGCCTGCCCGCTGAACCTGGCGCCGACCTCGTCCACCACCGCCGCACTGGTCATGGGCGATGCCCTGGCCGTGGCGTTGCTGGAAGCCCGCGGTTTTACTGCAGAAGACTTCGCGTTTTCCCACCCTGGCGGCGCCCTGGGCCGTCGCCTGCTGCTGAAAGTGGAAAACGTCATGCATTCGGGCGATGAATTGCCCCACGTCCAGCGCGGCACACTGCTGAAGGACGCGCTGATGGAAATGACCCGCAAGGGCCTGGGCATGACGGTGATCCTGGAAACCGACGGCAAACTGGCCGGCGTCTTCACCGACGGCGACCTGCGCCGCACCCTGGACCGCACGATCGACATCCACACGGCCACCATCGACGCCGTGATGACACCCCACGGCAAGACTGCCCGCCCCGAGATGCTGGCGGCCGAAGCCTTGAAAATCATGGAAGACCACAAGATCGGTGCGCTGGTGGTCGTTGATAGCAACGACTGCCCAATCGGCGCCCTGAACATGCACGACTTGCTGCGTGCGGGAGTGATGTAAATGACCAGCGACCTGCTGCAACGTGGCAAACACATCAAATTGGCGATTTTCGACGTGGACGGCGTGCTGACCGACGGCCGCCTGTATTTCCTCGAAGATGGCAGCGAATTCAAGACCTTCAACACCCTCGACGGCCAAGGCATCAAGATGCTGATGGCGGCGGGCGTGCAAACGGCAATTATCAGCGGCAGAAAAACTCCCGTTGTGGAACGTCGCGCACAAAACCTGGGGATTCCTCACCTGTATCAGGGCCGCGAGGATAAACTGGTGGTCCTGGACGAGCTTCTTGGCCAACTCAACCTAAGCTATGAGCAGGTCGCTTACTTGGGCGACGACTTGCCTGACCTGCCGGTGATCCGTCGGGTCGGCCTGGGCATGGCCGTCGCCAATGCGGCGGCGTTCGTTCGCGAGCACGCCCACGGCATCACCACCGCCCGCGGCGGTGAAGGTGCCGCCCGCGAGTTCTGCGAGCTGATCCTGCGTGCCCAAGGCAGCCTTGAAGCGGCTCACGCCGCCTACCTATAGAGCGTTTTATGCTGAGCAAAAAGATTCGCAACTTCCTGTTATTCGGGGTCATCGCCGCGCTGTTCCTGGCGGTGGGCTACTGGAATATCAGCCCGGAGCGCTTTCTCGACCAGCCTGTCGCGCAGGTTGACGAAGGCGCTATCGACTATTACGCCACCAATGCCTACAGCATCCAGTATCTACCGGACGGCAAGGTGCAGTACGAGATCACTTCGGACAAGGTCGAGCACTTGAAGACCAGCGAAGTGACCCTGCTGACCAACCCGGACATGAACATCTACCGCGGCACCGAGTTTCCGTGGCACGTCACCAGCAAGCGTGGCGAGGTCAACCCGGACGGCACCGAGGTGGAACTGATCGACTCGGTACGCGTTGCGCGCACCGATGATAAAAACCGTGACACCGTGATTACCAGCAGTCGCATGACCGTATTCCCGCAGAAGCAATATGCGCAGACCGAGCAAGACGTTAGAATCGACGGCGCTGGCGGGGTATCGACTGGCAAGGGAATGAAAGCGTATTTGAAAGAAAGCAGGATACACCTGCTATCGAACGTAAGAGGACAGTATGAGGCTCGTTAAAACTCTCCCTATTTTGCTCAGTCTGGGCGCAGCACTGGGAAGCGTGAGCGCCTGGGCTCTGCCGAACGATAGCCAGCAACCGATCCACATTTCGGCTGACGATGCGCAACTGGACGACAAGCAAGGCGTCGCCACCTACACCGGCGGCGTAATCATCACCCAGGGTTCGATGAAGATCACCGGCAATACGGTGACCCTGACTCGCACCGCCAATGGCGACATTGACGTGGTGACCTCGGTGGGCAACCTGGCTTACTTCGAACAGAAGCAGTCGCCAACCGACACCGGCCCGATGAAGGGCTACGGCAAGACCATCCAGTACCACGCCCAGCAGAACCGCATTGTCCTGATCGACCAGGCCAAGGTGCTCAGCCCGGACGGCAACTCCACGGAAGGCGAGAAAATCACCTACGACACCGTGAAGCAGATCGCCAACGCCGGCCGCGCCAATGGCTCCAAGGTGACTGCGCCACGTCCACGTATCGACATGGTTATCCAGCCGAAGAAGAAGGCCGAGTAATGGCAACCCTGAAAGCCCAGCATCTGGCCAAGGCCTACAAAAGCCGTCAGGTCGTGCGTGACGTCAGCCTGTCGATCGACAGCGGCCAGATCGTCGGCTTGCTCGGCCCCAACGGCGCCGGCAAGACGACCTGCTTCTATATGATCGTCGGCCTGGTCCAGGCGGATCAGGGTCGTGTACTGATCGACGACCTGGACGTGAGCCACCAGCCGATGCACGGCCGTGCACGCGCCGGTATCGGCTATCTTCCGCAGGAAGCGTCGATCTTCCGCAAACTGTCGGTCGCCGACAACATCATGGCGATCCTCGAGACCCGCAAGGAACTCGACCGTGACGGCCGTCGCCAGGAGCTGGAAAGCCTGCTGCAGGAATTCCACATCAACCACATCCGCGACAACCTCGGCATGAGCTTGTCCGGTGGTGAGCGCCGTCGTGTGGAAATCGCCCGCGCCCTGGCCACTGCGCCGAAGTTCATCCTGCTGGACGAACCGTTTGCCGGCGTCGACCCGATCTCGGTCGGCGATATCAAGCAGATCATCCATCACCTCAAGGCGAAGGGCATCGGCGTACTGATCACCGACCACAACGTGCGTGAGACCCTCGATATCTGCGAAACCGCGTATATCGTCAATGATGGCCAACTGATCGCTGAAGGCGATTCAGCCACTATCCTGGCCAACGAACTGGTGAAGGAAGTGTACCTGGGTCACGAGTTCCGCCTGTAAACACCGTGGTGTCACGGCTGTTAGCCAAAGTGCGCGGGAGTCAATAAGAACCTCCGGATTTTTATTGTTACCGCGCTCTAGGCAAAGCCCGCGATATCAGGCATATAATTTGCTTATGTTTGGCGCTCACGCGCCCTGTCGTGGATGGCGCATTGCGCCGGCGAATAAGGTGTTAAGCCCCTGCCATGAAACCATCGCTAGTCCTGAGAATGGGCCAGCAGCTGACGATGACACCGCAGCTGCAACAGGCCATCCGCCTGCTCCAATTGTCGACCCTGGACCTGCAACAGGAAATCCAGGAGGCCCTGGAGTCCAATCCGATGCTCGAACGCCAGGAAGAAGGCGACGACTTCGATAATGCAGACCCGCTGGCTGACAACATCGAGCAAAAACCCAACTCCGACGTGCAAGAACCCTCCTACCAGGAAACCGCCCCGACGGTGGATAACCTGGAAGAAGGCGAATGGAACGAACGCATTCCCAACGAGCTTCCCGTGGACACCGCCTGGGAAGACGTCTACCAGACCAGCGCCAGCAGCCTGCCCAGCAACGATGACGACGAGTGGGACTTCACCACCCGCACCTCCGCCGGCGAGAGCCTGCAGAGCCATCTGCTGTGGCAACTGAACCTCGCGCCGATGTCGGACACCGATCGCCTGATCGCCGTGACCCTGATCGATTGCATCAATAACCAGGGCTACCTGGACGAGACGCTGGAGGAGATCCTCGAAGCGTTCGACCCGGAACTGGACATCGAACTGGACGAGATCGAAGCCGTCCTGCACCGCATCCAGCAGTTCGAGCCCGCCGGTATCGGCGCCCGCACCCTCAGCGAATGCCTGCTGCTGCAATTGCGCCAACTGCCGGCCAAGACCCTTTGGCTCGCCGAAGCCCAGCGCCTGGTCACGGATTACATCGACCTGCTGGGCAGCCGCGACTACAGCCAGTTGATGCGCCGCATGAAGCTCAAGGAAGACGACCTGCGCCAGGTCATCGAGCTGGTGCAGAGCCTCAACCCGCGCCCTGGCTCGCAGATCGAGTCCAGCGAAGCCGAATACGTGGTCCCTGACGTGATCGTGCGCAAGGACAACGAACGCTGGCTGGTGGAGCTGAACCAGGAGTCGGTGCCACGCCTGCGGGTCAACCCGCAATACGCGGGCTTTGTGCGCCGCGCCGACACCAGCGCCGACAACACCTTCATGCGCAACCAGTTGCAGGAGGCCCGCTGGTTCATCAAGAGCCTGCAGAGCCGCAACGAAACCCTGATGAAAGTCGCCACGCAGATCGTCGAGCACCAGCGCGGCTTCCTGGAATACGGCGACGAAGCGATGAAGCCGTTGGTGCTGCATGACATCGCCGAAGCGGTCGGCATGCACGAATCGACGATTTCACGGGTGACCACGCAAAAGTTCATGCATACCCCACGGGGTATTTATGAGCTGAAATACTTTTTCTCCAGCCACGTCAGCACCTCCGAAGGCGGCGAATGCTCGTCCACGGCGATCCGCGCGATCATCAAAAAACTGGTTGCCGCGGAAAATCAGAAAAAGCCATTGAGTGACAGTAAGATCGCTGGTTTACTGGAGGCACAAGGCATTCAGGTCGCCCGTCGAACCGTCGCCAAGTACCGCGAGTCCCTCGGGATCGCGCCTTCCAGCGAGCGTAAGCGTTTGATGTGACGGGCGGGCCATAGCGTTCCAGTGGTGGGTATTCCTGCCCACCGCTTTATGCACTGGCAACGAAGGAGAAGCTGTATGCAAGTCAACATCAGTGGACACCAACTGGAAGTGACCGAACCGCTGCGCGCCTATATCGGCGAAAAACTCAAAAGAATTGAGGGGCATTTCGACAAGATCACCAACGTGCAAGTCATCATGACTGTCGAAAAGCTGAAGCAGAAAATCGAAGCCACCTTGCGTATACCCGGCGGGGAAGTAGTCGCCAATGCCGAGCATTCAGATATGTATGCCGCCATTGACGACCTGACCGACAAGCTGGATCGCCAAATCAAAAAGCATAAGGAAAAGCAGCAGAGCCTTCTCCAGGGCACCGGCCGCTAACACTCCCCACCCATGATTCGACTTGAAACCATCCTGACCCCCGGCCGTTCCCTCGTGAACGTGCCGGGCGGCAGTAAAAAGAAAGCACTCGAACAAATTGCCAACCTGATCGCGCGCGAAGTGCCAGATCTGGAGATGCAAGATGTCTTCGACGCGCTGATTGCCCGTGAAAAACTGGGTTCCACCGGTTTTGGCAACGGCATCGCCATCCCCCACTGCCGCCTCAAAGGCTGCGAGACACCCGTCAGCGCCTTGCTGCACCTGGAAGCTCCCATCGATTTCGACGCCATCGACGGCGCACCGGTTGACCTGCTGTTCGTTCTGCTGGTCCCGCAAGCCGCCACCGATGCACACCTGGAACTGCTCCGTCAGATCGCCAGCATGCTCGACCGCAAGGAAGTACGCGACAAACTGCGCAGCGCCAGCAGCAACGAGGCGCTGTACCAGGTTGTCCTGGATGAACAGAACGGGCAGTAATCATGCGTTTGATCATCGTCAGCGGCCGCTCCGGCTCGGGTAAAAGCACCGCCCTCAATGTTCTTGAGGACAACGGTTTCTACTGCATCGACAACCTGCCTGCCGGCTTGCTGCCGGAGTTGGCGGAACGTGCGCTGATCCATACCGAACTGGCGCAACCCCTGGTTGCCGTGTCGATCGATGCCCGCAACCTGCCCAGTCACCTTGAGCGGTTCCCCCAACTGCTCGAAGAAGTACGTGCCAAGCACATCAGTTGTGATGTGCTGTACCTGGACGCCGACGAAGAGACACTGCTCAAGCGCTTTTCCGAAACCCGCCGGCGCCACCCCCTCAGCAGCCCACATCGTTCCCTGGCGGAAGCCATCGAAGACGAAACCAAGTTGCTGGGGCCGATCATCGACCTCGCCGACCTGAAAATAAACACCACCAGCCTCAACCTGTACCAGCTGCGCGACGCCATCAAGCTGCGCCTGCTGAACCAGCCGGAGCCTGGCACGGCGTTCCTCGTCGAGTCGTTTGGCTTCAAGCGTGGCATGCCGGTGGATGCCGACCTGGTGTTCGATGTGCGCTGCCTGCCGAACCCCTATTGGAAACCCGAGCTGCGTGAGCAGTCCGGGCTGGACCAGCCCGTGGCCGAGTACCTGGCGGCGCAACCGGATGTCGAGGAGATGTTCCAGGATATCTCCAGCTACCTGCTCAAATGGCTGCCGCGCTTTGCCGCGAGCAATCGGGCGTATGTCACCATTGCCATTGGCTGCACCGGCGGCCACCACCGCTCGGTCTACCTGACCGAACGCCTGGGCCAGGTGCTGCAACAAACCCTCAAGAACGTCCAGGTTCGCCACCGCGACCTTAGCTGAAAGGATCACCCCCGCGATGCCCGCTCTGGAAATTGAAATCATCAACAAGCTGGGCTTGCATGCCCGGGCCTCTGCGAAGTTCGTCGGCGTTGCCGGGCAGTTCCCTTGCCAGATCCGTGCGGGGCGCACCCCGGAATCCATGGTCGACGGCAAAAGCATCATGGCCATGATGATGCTGGCCGCCGGCAAGGGCACCAGGATTCACCTGAAGACAGAGGGCGAGCAAGAGCAGGAAGCGATGGACGCCCTGGTGGCGCTGATCAACAACTTCTTTGATGAGGGTGAGTAAACTCACCCTCTGAGGCGGGCGTGAAGTCGCAACGACTTCAGCCCAGTGCGGTATCCATCACCATCATCAAGCAAAAACCGATACACAACCCCAGGCTGGCCAGCTTTTCGTGACCGTTGCGTCGCGATTCGGGGATCACTTCGTGAGTCACCACCAGCAACATCGCCCCGGCTGCCAGGGCCAGCCCGAGCGGCAGCAGCACCTCTGCCAGGCTCACCAACCAGGCACACAGCACGGCAAATACCGGCTCGACCAAACCTGAGGCCGCACCGATCAGGAACGCCTTGACCCGCGACATCCCTGCCCCGGCCAATACCAAGGCAATCACCAGGCCTTCGGGCACATCCTGCAAGGCAATGCCCATGGCCAGGCTGTCGGCATCAGGCATACCGCCGCCTGCCGAAACCCCCACCGCCATGCCTTCCGGGATGTTATGGGCAATGATGGCAAACACGAACAGCCAGATACGCGGCGGTATCACCGGGTGATCCGGTGTGCCCACCAACATTTCCGGGCTCGCCCCAGAGACCTTGCGATCCACCAGATACAGCCCGAACGCGCCCAGCATGATGCCGAAGCTCATCAACCCACTGGCGCCCCAGGGCGTGAGCCCCAGGCTTTCAGCGGCGGCGATCCCCGGCACGATCAGCGAAAAAGCGGTCGCCGCCAGCATCACCCCGGCACCAAAACCCAGCAACGTGTCGCTCAGCGCGACCGGCATCCGTCGAATGACCAGGACGGGCACCGCGCCAAGCGCCGTGCCCAGTGCGCAAATCGATCCGCCTTGCAGGGCGCGCAGAATGCGCGGCTCCAGGTTCAGCGAGTCCAGCCCGTGGGCTACCAGCAATGCAGTACCTGCCAATAGCAGCAGCGAGCCAAACGCATAACGAAACATCCGCCCGCTGCTGATCGCCAGTGTTTCAGTGCCCATAGTCGGCCTTAGATCTTGTTATGGTGGTCAATATCAGGCCAAGGCGGCTTGATAGCGTTCGGCGACTTCCGGCCAGTTGATGACGCTGTAGAAGGCGTTGATGTATTCCGGGCGACGATTCTGATACCGCAGGTAGTAGGCGTGCTCCCACACGTCCAGGCCGAGGATCGGTGTATTGCCGTTCATCAGCGGGCTGTCCTGGTTTCCGCTGCTTTCCACCACCAGGGTCTTTTGCGGGGTCACACTGAGCCAGGCCCAGCCACTGCCGAAACGGGTCAACGCGGCCTTGGTGAAGGCTTCCTTGAAGCTGTCGAAACCACCCACTTGCTCATCGATAGCCTTGGCCAGCGCGCCTTCAGGCTTGCCGCCGCCTTTGGGCGACATCACCGCCCAGAACAACGAGTGGTTGGCATGGCCGCCACCTTGGTTGATAACGGCGGCACGCAGTTTTTCCGGCAGTTGCTGCACGCTGGCCACCAGCTTCTCGACCGGCCAGCCCGCGAATTCGGTGCCCTCGACAGCGGCGTTGAGGTTGTTGATGTAGGTCTGGTGGTGCTTGGTGTAGTGAATCTCCATGGTTTGCGCATCGATGTGCGGTTCCAGGGCGTCGTAGGCGTAAGGCAAGGCAGGCAAGGTGTAGGACATTTCAATGTGCTCCGTAATAAGGACTGTTGCGGGTCGACGCATCCTGTTGCGCCGCGGTACCACCCAGCAGGCGATGGGTACGCGGGTACTCGCCGTGATCGCTGATGAAGTTCAACAGTTCGACGTAGGTCTTACTGCTCTGGCGCAGCGCCGCCTCACGCAATTGCGGGGTCAGGCGCGGGTCCTGCATGGCCTGCAGCAGGCGCTGGTGGATAGCACAGAGGTATTCCGCGCTTTCCTCCGGCTGGTTCAGGCGCAGGTGCAGGTCCGCCAGGTTGTGATGGGAAATGACGCAAGCCGCCACTGCTTCGTCGGCATCCGCCCAGCGTTCGAACAACACTTGGGCCAGGGCCAGGGCTTGCAAATAGGCCTCGCGAGCGTCCACCAGTTCGCCCTGCATAAAGCAGCGATTGGCCCGTTCGATCGTGCGTTTCCAGTGCTCCATGGTGCGCCTCCAAAGCAGGGTCGGTGATTACACGCCGCCGGCCGTGAGCTTTTCCGGGTCCAGCAGGACTTCCAGTTGGCTGCGGGGCAAGTCGGTGTGCTCAAGCGCCACATCGATCACCGGGCGGCCTTGTTGATAGGCTTTCTTGGCGATTTCAGCGGCCTTTTGGTAGCCAATGATCGGGTTGAGTGCGGTGACCAGGATCGGGTTGCGCGACAGCGCCTCCTTGAGCTTGGCTTCGTTGACCTTGAAGGTGGCGATGGCCTTGTCCGCCAGCAAGCGGCTGGAATTGGCCAGCAGTTCGAGGCTGCCGAGCAGGTTCTGGGCGATGATCGGCAGCATCACGTTCAGCTCGAAGTTGCCGGATTGGCCTGCAACGGTGATGACCGTGTCATTGCCGATGACTTGGGCGGCGACCATCGCGGTGGCTTCCGGGATCACCGGATTGACCTTGCCCGGCATGATCGAAGAGCCCGGCTGCAGGCCTTCCAGCTCGATTTCACCCAGGCCCGCGAGTGGGCCGGAGTTCATCCAGCGCAGGTCGTTGGCAATCTTCATCAGCGACACGGCGGTGGCTTTCAACTGGCCGGAGACGGCGACGGCAGTGTCCTGGGAGCCAATCAGCGCAAACAGGTTCTTGCCCGGCGTGAAGGTCACGTCGGTCAGGCTGCTCAACTGCTGGCTGAAGCGCGCGGCGAATTCCGGGTGGGCGTTGATCCCGGTGCCGACCGCCGTGCCGCCCTGGGCCAAGGCCTGCAAGCTCGGGAGCAAATCCTGCAAGTGACCGATGTTGGCCTTGAGTTGTTGTGCCCAGCCATTGAGTACCTGGCTCATGCGCACCGGCATGGCGTCCATCAGATGCGTGCGGCCGGTCTTGATGAACGGGTGGACTTCCTCGGCCTTGCGCTCAATCACCTGCACCAGGTGCAGCAACGCCGGCAGGGTTTGCTCGTGCAGGACCAGCGCAGCGCTGACGTGGATGGTGGTCGGAATGATGTCGTTGCTGCTTTGGCCGCAGTTCACGTGGTCATTGGGGTTGACCGCCTCGCCCAGCAAACGGCTGGCCAGGGTCGCGATCACTTCGTTGGCGTTCATGTTGGAGCTGGTGCCGGAGCCGGTCTGGAAAATATCCACCGGGAAGTGCTGCATGAAGTCGCCTTCGAGCAAGCCCTGGGCGGCATCGACGATGGCCTTGCCCTGCCCTTCGGTGATTTGCTTGAGGTCGACGTTGGCCTTGGCCGCGGCGGCCTTGGCGAGGATCAGGGCGCGAATGAATTGCGCGGGCATACGCTGATGGCTGATCGGGAAGTTGTTCACCGCGCGCTGGGTTTGTGCGCCATACAAGGCCTCGGCCGGCACTTGCAGTTCGCCCATGCTGTCGCGTTCGATACGGGTGTTACTCATCGTTAGATCCTTGCACCAGGTCAGAAACAGAAATCGAGGGCAGCAATTCGCAGGTCGCCAATCGCCACGCGAAGCTCTGCCAACGCTTGAGGCGGCAGGCACAGTGAGAGAGTTTTTCCAGGTCACGCAGGGGCCGCCAGGCCTGGTCCAGGCACATGGAGCGCCAATGCCAAGGCAGCGCGATGTCGCTGGCGGTGTCGAGCAGCAGGCGGAATGAGGTTTCAGCGATCGTCCACGGATGGGTCGCGGTGCAGCACGCCAGGTAGCGACCCTCGTTGAGGTAGTGCTCGATCAGGCGCGGCTCGTCGGGGTTGAGGCCGCAGCGAATCTGTCGACTCATCCAGCGCCAGCTCTCCAGGTAAGGATCCTCATGCAGGACTGAACTCATGATCCACACTCATCCGGTAATGATATTTATTATTAAATGATATTGAGAATCAAAACAAGAGTGACAGATTAATCTGCCTGCAACGCAGCCACAAAAAAAGGCGCGCCATCGTTGAGATGGCGCGCCTTTTTAGATGAAGCGTCGGTGGGATCAGCTGCCGGCGACTGTCATCCGCTCGATCAGCACCGAGCCGGTGCGAATGTTGCTGCGCAGTTCCAGATCGTTACCGACCGCGACAATTTGCTTGAACATGTCGCGCATATTGCCGGCGATGGTCACTTCCTGGACGGCGAACTGGATCTCGCCGTTTTCCACCCAGAAGCCCGCCGCCCCCCGGGAGTAATCACCGGTCACCATGTTCAGGCCATGGCCCATCAACTCCGTCACCAGCAGGCCACGCCCCATGCGACGCAGCAACGCCGCCTGGTCTTCATCGCCATGGGTGACGAACAGGTTGTGCACACCACCGGAGTTGGCCGTGCTTGGCAGGCCGAGCTTGCGGCCGGAGTACGTCCCCAGCACATAGGACACCAACTCGCCGTTTTCGACGAACGGTTTGGCATAGGTCGCCAGGCCATCGCCGTCAAACGCCGAGCTACCCATGGCGCGCATCAGGTGCGGACGCTCATCGAGGGTCAACCACTCCGGGAACAGCTTCTGCCCGATAGCGCCCTCGAGGAACGACGACTTGCGGTACAGGTTGCCGCCGGAAATCGCGCTGAGGAAACTGCCGAACAAACCACCGGCCAACTCTGCCGAAAACAGCACCGGCACTTCGCACGTTGGCACCGGGCGCGCGCCCAAGCGGCTGGCGGCACGTTGCGCGGCACGCTGGCCAATGCTGGCCGGGTCCGCCAGCAACTCGCCCTGGCGGCTTACGTCGTACCAGTAGTCGCGCTGCATCTGGCCGTTGGCTTCAGCGATCATCACGCAGCTCAAGCTATGGCGGGTGGAGGCATAACCGCCGACAAAACCGTGGCTGTTGCCGTACACGCGGCAACCTTGATGCGTGCTCAACGTGGTGCCATCGGCGTTCTTGATGCGGGCATCTGCATCGAACGCGGCGGCTTCGCAGGTCAGTGCCAACTCAATGGCCTGCTCCGGGGTGATGTCCCATTCATGGAACAGGTCGAAGTCCTTCAAGTCCTTGGCCATCAGCGCCTTGTCGGCCAAGCCCGAGCTTTCATCCTCGGAGGTGTGCTTGGCAATCGCCAACGCGGCGGCGACGGTCTCGCGAATCGCTTCCGGGCCGCTGGCCGAAGTACTGGCCGAACCTTTGCGCTGCCCCACGTAGAGGGTGATGCCAAAGCCCTGGTCACGGTTGAACTCAACGGTTTCCACTTCGCGCTGACGTACCGACGTCGACAACCCCTGCTCCAGCGACACGGCCACTTCACAGGCACTGGCCCCCTGGCGCTTGGCCTCGGCAAGGATCTGCTCGACTTGTTCCTGCAGTGCCGGTAACGCTTGCGGACCGACGCTTTGGGCTGCACTCATGGTTTTCTCCACTCAAATTCTGCTTTCGGTTAAGGCCATCGAGCGACCGGGCCGGACAAGCGGCCCCCGACTGGTTATCATGGCGGCGTTTCTTTGCGGACTGCCACCATGGTTGATTCTTACGACGACTCCCTCGATGGGGAGAAAAGCAAAACCCAGGTCAAACGTGAGCTGCATGCTCTGGTTGACCTTGGCGAGCGCCTTACAACGCTCAAGAAAGACTTGATTGCCAAACTGCCCCTGACCGACGAAATGCGCCGGGCGCTGGCGGATGCACCCAAGCACACCGCGA
This sequence comes from Pseudomonas sp. 18.1.10, assembly GCF_024655625.1. NCBI lineage: Bacteria > Pseudomonadati > Pseudomonadota > Gammaproteobacteria > Pseudomonadales > Pseudomonadaceae > Pseudomonas > Pseudomonas sp. 18.1.10. The sequence continues at coordinate 15,101 of NZ_JANLGL010000047.1, read as the reverse complement.
ATATCGCGCGTAAACGGCACATCATGTTTATCGGCAAGCTGATGCGCGATCAGGACACTGACGCCATTCTCGCCCTGCTCGATCAAACCGATGCCTCCACTCGCCAGTACAACGAACGCTTCCATAACCTGGAACGTTGGCGTGACCGCCTGATCGCGGGCGATGACGCCGTGCTGGAGAAATTCGTGCTGGACTACCCGGACGCGGACCGCCAGCAACTGCGCTCCCTGATCCGCCAAGCCCAACATGAGCAGGCGCATAACAAGGCGCCAGCCACCAGCCGTAAAATCTTCAAGTACATCCGTGAGCTGGACGAGACTCAACGCGGTCTGCGCTGATCCTCTTCCCCGGGTGGCGAACCTTCGCCACCCGAAGCTCCATCCTTCCTACGAGCCCGTGCCACCCACGGTGATCGCATCAATTTTCAGCGTTGGCTGGCCGACACCCACCGGCACCGACTGCCCATCCTTGCCGCACGTGCCCACGCCGCTGTCCAGCGACAGGTCGTTACCGACCATCGAAACCTTGCTCATGGCTTCCGGCCCGTTGCCAATCAACGTTGCGCCTTTGACCGGCGCGGTAATCTTGCCGTCTTCGATCAGGTACGCCTCGCTGGTGGAGAACACGAACTTGCCGCTGGTGATATCCACCTGGCCGCCGCCAAGGTTCGCGCAGTAGATCCCGCGTTTCACCGAAGCGATGATCTCCGCCGGGTCGCTTTCGCCGGCGAGCATGTAGGTGTTGGTCATGCGCGGCATCGGCAGGTGCGCGTAGGACTCGCGACGACCGTTGCCGGTGCGCGCAACGCCCATCAGGCGTGCGTTGAGCTTGTCTTGCATATAGCCCTTGAGCACGCCGTTTTCGATCAGCGTGGTGCACTCGGTCGGCGTACCTTCATCGTCCACACTCAGCGAGCCACGTCGGCCAGCCAACGTGCCGTCATCAACAATGGTGCACAGCTTGGACGCAACCCTCTCGCCCATGCGCCCGCTGTAGGCGGAACTGCCCTTGCGGTTGAAGTCGCCTTCCAGGCCATGGCCCACGGCTTCGTGCAGCAGCACGCCGGACCAACCCGAGCCCAACACCACCGGCAACGTACCGGCCGGCGCCGGAATGGCTTCCAGGTTGACCAGGGCCTGGCGCAGCGCTTCACGGGCATACCCCATGGCGCGGTCATCGCTGAGGAAATAACGGTAGTCGGTACGCCCGCCGCCGCCATGTCCGCCGCGCTCACGGCGGCCGTTCTGCTCGACGATCACACTGACATTGAAACGCACCAGCGGCCGCACATCCGCCGCCAGGCTGCCGTCGGTGGACGCCACCAGGATGCGTTCCCACACACCGGCCATGCTCACGGTGACTTGCTGGATACGTGGATCAAGGGCGCGGGTTGCAGCGTCGACACGCTTGAGCAACTCGACCTTCTCCGCACGGCTGATGACTTCCAGCGGGTTATCCGGCCCATACAACTGCGCCACGTCCTGGGTGGTAAACGCCTGCACGGTGCCGTTCTGGCCCGCACGGGAGATCGAACGCGCCGCACGCGCCGCCAGGCCCAGGGCTTCCAGCGTGATGGCATTGCTGTAGGCAAAACCGGTTTTTTCACCGGATTGCGCGCGCACGCCTACACCCTGGTCCAGGTTGAAGCTGCCTTCCTTGACGATGCCGTCTTCGAGGGCCCAGGACTCGGAAATCTGCCCCTGGAAATACAGGTCGGCCGCGTCGATACCCGGCCCGGCCAGATCGCCGAGTACGGTTTGCAAGCTTTCGATGGTCACGCCACCGGGTGCCAGGAGGTGTTCACTGACTGAGGACAACAACTCGCTCATAGGTTTGGCCTTAAATTCATCGTTCCGAAGCAGGCCGCTGTGCGCCCTGCGAGAAAAAGCGCCGATGGTTGACCACCGGCATGCGCGCCCGTATCGACGCTTGTTCACTGCTGTCGCGTTCGGCCAACAACACCGCTTCGCCTTGATCCTGTTGTGTCAGCACACGCCCCCACGGGTCGACAATCGCTGCGTGGCCGTAGGTTTCCCGTGGCCCCGGATGCACACCGCCCTGGGCCGCCGCCAGCAGGTAGCACTGGGTTTCGATGGCGCGCGCGCGAATCAGCACGTCCCAGTGCGCGGCGCCGGTCACCGCGGTGAAGGCCGACGGCGCGGTAATCAGTTCAGCCCCCGCCGCCCGTAATTCACTGTACAGCTCGGGGAAGCGCAGGTCATAACACACCGTCAGGCCCAAGCGCCCCACCGGCGTATCCGCCACCACCACATTGCTCCCGAAAGCATAGTCGTCGGATTCGCGATAACGACCGCGCGCATCGGCAACATCCACATCAAACAGGTGCAGCTTGTCGTAACGGGCAACGATTTCGCCGCGGTCATCGACCAGCAGCGAGCAGGCGTTGGACTTGGCGTCCGGCTGATCCTTGGGCGGCAACGGCAAGGTGCCGGCCACTATCCATAAGGTGAGGTCGCGGGCGGTCTGTTTCAACCACGGCAGGATCGGGCCTTCGCCCAACGCCTCGGCGCGGCCGATGTCGGCCACATCACGGCGGCCCATGGCGGCGAAATTTTCCGGCAGCACGGCCAGCTTCGCACCGCCCGCCGCCGCTTGCTCAAGCAGGCGCCGGGCCTGGGCCAGATTGGCCAGCACATCGCTCTGGCTGACCATTTGAATTACCGCAAAGGACATGGGCCGACTCTCCGTAATGGGCGTGCGGCCATGCTACGCCACAGGCTCTCAGTTTGGCTTTTCAAATGGCTTGTCGAAGGTGATTTTCGGGTCCTTCCAGGGCCCTTCCACTTTGTATTGCACGCTGGCAAAGCGCGACACACGGTCACCGATCAGCTTGTCGATCAGGAACAACGCACCGCCAATCGCCGGCGCGCCCACGATCAGCGCGGCAATCGGCAAGTTGTTGGTGACCGGCAACGTCACCAGCAGCTTGGCGTCGACACGGTCAGCCACCAGGTCCAGGGTGCCGTTAAGCTCCAGGTTGGTCGATGGCCCGGTCATGGTGATCGGCTCGCGGGTGACAAATACGCCGTTGCTCGCCGCCAACAAACCCTTGACCCGGTCGTAGCTCAAGCCCTTGCCGAGCAAGTCGGAAAAGTCCAGGCGCAGCCGGCGGCCGATGGAGTTGAAGTTGAGCAGGCCAAACACGCGCAGCGCCTGGGCACCACCCTCCACCTCAACAAACTGGCCATCACGGAATGTCGCATTCAGGCTGCCGGAAAAACGCTTTGGCCCCACGTAGGCCGGCGAACCCGGCCAGCGACCATCCACGTCCAGATGGAAGTCCTTGCTCGTCACGGTCGGCGCATAACCCCAGCCCTTGAGCACATCGCCGATATTCTTGCCGTCCAGGCGTCCCTTGTACCAACTGCTGCTGGTCCCCGGCGCGCCTTCCCAGCCGCCGTCGCCCTTGAGCTGCATGCCCTTGAGACCCAGGTCCAGGTTATTGAAGGTCAGGCCCTTGGTCGTCGGGCGGATCTTCAGCGACCAGGCACCGATCAGGTCCGGCCCCTGGAACAGTTGATCTATGGCGATATCCAGCGCGGGAATGTCCTTGGGATCGATGTCGGCCAAGGGGTCCGGCGCGTTTTCGTCGGCCTGGACACTCGGGTCCACCGCCGGCAATTTCACGTATTGCAGGTTGATCGCAATCGGCGCGGCCTTGGCGTCCGGCAGGTTGACGCTGCCCTTGGCCTGCTGGCTGTCGAGCTGCAAGGCCCAGGCGGCGGGCTTGCGGTCCAGCTGCAGTTTGACCTGGTCGAACCGGGTGCCAAAACCGGTCAGCTTACCGACCTTGAAGTCGGCGCCACTGAGCAACTGCTTGGCGCTACCGCCCGGGTCATTGCCGGCATAACGGTCGACGAGTTTTTTCCACGGGTCGATGTCCAGCTCCGACAAGACCCCGCGAATGCGCAAGCCTTTGACCGTGGGCAGCAGCGCATCGCCATCACCGAGGAACAGCTCGCCACGGCCTTCGTTGAACTTGTCCGGCGGCGCGGCAAAGGTGAAATTCGCCAACTCGCCATAGTCGAACCAGTAGCGCCGCTCATTGCCCTGCAGGGTCATGCGGAACACGCTGTCACGCCCCTGGCTGGCCGGCATGCCGAAAGGGGCCGGCAAATCCACCGCTACGCCCTTGAGGTTGGAGCTGACCATCAGCTGGCTGTCGGCCCCATCCAGGTTCAGTTGCAACTGGTAAGGAATGTCGCCGGACACTGGCAACGGCTGGCTGACTTTCAACCAGTCCGTCAGTCGCTTGACCGTCACCTGGCCCCTGGCCGTCACTCGGGTGCTGATTTTTCCAGGCTTGCCGTCGGCAAAGATCTGCGCGCTGATCGGTCGGTCAAACGCCTGGGCGGTGATGTTCTGGCCGCTGAGGCCCTTGGCACTGTCGAAACGGAAATCGCCCTTGAGCTGGGTCAGGTCCAGTGTGGGCTCGGCCAGTTGCAGGCGCGCCTTGTCGGTCTTGAAGTCCACCACGATTTTCGGCTCGGTGCCCTTGGCCAGCGGCACATCCAGGTCCAGGCTGCCTTGCAGGTCGCCCTCGCCCTTCCAGCCGGCAAAGGTTGCAGCCGTACCAATCGGCGCTTCCTGCAAGATCTTCAGGCCATCGCCCAAGCCACCGGCGAAACCACCGGTGAGCAGCAAATGGCTGTCCTTGCCAGCAGGCGCATGGGGAATATTGACGTAGATATCCTTGACCTTGGTGTCGAGCAACTGCCCCTTGCTGGCGAGGATGCGCACGCCGCTTTCCTCGACAAACACTTCGCCCTTGACCTTGCTCACATGGGGCCAGCCCGGCTGGAACGCCAGCTCGGCGTCATGCACCTTGAAGAACAGGCTGATATTGCGCGAGGCCGGCAATGCGTCGTGGTTCAGCGAGCCCTGGTACTGGAAGAAACCCTCGTCAACCGCGCCCTTGAGAATCGCCGTACGCAGCCATTCATCCAGCGCCGGGCTCAACACCGCCGGCAGGTATTTGGGGGTGAAGCGCCCATCGCCATCGACCATGCCGACCCGCAGGTCCATGTAGTCTTCCTGGCTGTGGTCAAAATGCAGGCGGATCAGGAAGTCGGCGGCGACCTTGCCTTCTTCGCCCAGCACCTTGATATACGGCGCGATCAGGGTGAAGCCTTCTTTATCCAGCTTCCAAGTCAGCCGGGCATTGGCCTGGATGTACTGCCAGGGCTTGGCGAAGATCGGATCGAGGTGCAGGGAGAAATCCTTGCTGTCCATGCGCAACTCGCCATGGCCCAGGTCACCGCTGATGCTGCCGGAAACGTTACGCGCCGCCGGTGCGCCGAAGTAGGCATCAAAACCGACACGCTCGAGGTTGGCGGCAAAACTGACTTTTTGATCCGTGGTGTCCTGGGGGCGGAAGTCCACCAGCACATTGCGCAGCAGGCCCGTGGCCTTCAAGTGTTCGATGGTTTTGGCAAACCCCTCTGGTAGCGGTGCCAGGGCATTCAACAGCGGCGTGATGGGGGTCAGGTCCAGGCGGTCGGCCTGGAGTTTCCAGGTTTCCTGGTCCTTGTCGGTGGCTAGGCTCTGCTGCAATTGCAGGCGCGATTCCCAGCGGGTCTCCCCGAGGTTCATCGCCAGCGAGTCGAACACCACTTTGAGGCCCGTATCACTGCGTTGCAGGTAGGCGTTGAGCGCAAGGTTTTCAATGTGCACCGGCTTGCGCTCGGCGTAGCTGCCCTTCACCTGTGGCGAGTTGAGGCGCACCACCGCACTTTGCACGGTGCCCTTGGCCCAGGTCAGCCAGAATTCGCCACCGGCCTTGAATTGGCTGAGTTTCCACTGCTGCGTCAGCCGGGCAGGAATCCACTTGGCCCAGTCGCTCTGCGGCAGGCTCAAGTAGGCCTGGACTTCGCCGTCCTGCCATTGGCTGGCGCGAATCCGCGTGCGCACACTCAACGCCAGGGGCTGGCCGTCGGGCAGGGTCAGGCGCGCGTCCAGGCGTTGGCGGGTGATGCCGGTATGCAGGCTCAGGCCGACGTAGGTCAGGGTCAACGGTGGCTGGTCGAAGGGTTGCAAGGTGACCTGGCTGTCGAGCAACGACAAGCGCTTGACCATCTGCATGCGCTGCAGCAATTGCTGCGGGTCCAGCGGTTGCTCATCCTGCACCGGCAGGCCTTGCAGCGCCCAGTGGCCGTCCTTGTCTTCCTTGACGCTCAGTTGCAGGCCGCTGACTTCCAGGTGGGCGATGCGCACTTCACGGGCCATCAGGCTGGCCCAGACATCCGGCACCACTTCGACCTGGTCCAGGCGCAAGGCACTGCTGCCCTCGCCCACCATGACGTCGTGGGCCAAGAGTACAGGCGCAAAGCCGCTCCAGCGGCCTTCGAGGCTGCCAATGTGCAGGGGCATGTCCACTGCCGCCTGGGCCTTGGCTTCGACTTCGGCACGGTATTCGGCCACCAGCGGGGTCAATTCGCGACCCAGGCTCACATACACCGCCGCCAGGACCAGCAACAGCGCACAGAGGCCCAGGCCCCAACGGGTCAAAGCGGCAAAAAAGCGTATCAGACGCTCCATGTCAGGCGACCCTCAAGGCAGTAAATAGAAAGCGAATGGGGATCAGAGCAGCACCACGTCGTATTGTTCCTGGGAATACATGGTTTCCACCTGGAAACGAATCGTGCGCCCGATAAACCCCTCCAATTCCGCGACGTTGCCGGACTCTTCATCCAGCAGTCGATCGACCACTTTCTGGTTGGCAAGCACTCTATAACCTTCGGCCTGGTAGGCTCGCGCCTCTCGTAAGATTTCCCGGAAAATCTCGTAGCAAACCGTTTCCGGGGTCTTCAACTTACCGCGTCCCTGGCAACTGCTGCACGGCTCGCACAGCACTTGCTCAAGGCTTTCGCGGGTGCGCTTGCGGGTCATCTGCACCAGGCCCAGCTCGGTGATGCCGATGATATTGGTCTTGGCGTGATCGCGCTCCAGCTGCTTCTCCAAGGTGCGCAGCACCTGGCGCTGGTGCTCTTCATCTTCCATGTCGATGAAGTCGATGATGATGATGCCGCCCAGGTTGCGCAGGCGCAGCTGACGGGCAATCGCGGTGGCGGCTTCGAGGTTGGTCTTGAAGATGGTTTCTTCGAGGTTGCGATGCCCGACGAACGCGCCGGTGTTCACGTCGATGGTGGTCATGGCTTCCGCCGGGTCCACCACCAGGTAGCCACCGGACTTAAGTGGCACTTTGCGTTCCAGGGCTTTCTGGATTTCGTCTTCGACGCCGTACAGGTCAAAGATCGGCCGCTCACCCGGGTAATGCTCCAGGCGATCAGCAATTTCCGGCATCAGCTCGGCAACAAATTGCGTGGTGCGCTGGAAGGTTTCCCGCGAGTCGATGCGAATTTTCTCAATCTTCGGGCTGACCAGGTCACGCAGCGTGCGCAGGGCCAGGCCGAGGTCTTCATAGATCACACTCGGCGCGCCGATGGTCTTGATCTGTGCGCCAATCTGGTCCCACAGGCGTCGCAGGTAGCGAATGTCCATGAGGATTTCATCGCCACCAGCACCTTCGGCGGCCGTGCGCAGGATAAACCCGCCGGCTTCCTTGATGCCTTCGGCGGCCACGCAGTCGCTGACTACCTTTTTCAGGCGCTCACGCTCGGCTTCGTCTTCGATCTTAAGGGAAATGCCGACATGGGCGGTACGCGGCATGTACACCAGGTAGCGCGACGGAATCGACAGTTGCGTGGTCAGGCGTGCGCCTTTGGAACCGATGGGGTCCTTGGTGACTTGCACCACCAGGCTCTGCCCTTCATGCACCAGGGCGCTGATGCTTTCCACAGCAGGGCCTTCGCGCAGGGAAATTTCCGAGGCATGGATAAATGCGGCACGATCCAGGCCGATATCGACGAATGCCGCCTGCATCCCCGGCAGTACGCGTACCACCTTGCCTTTGTAGATATTGCCGACGATCCCGCGCTTTTGGGTACGCTCGACGTGCACTTCTTGCAGAACACCGTTCTCTACCACCGCCACGCGCGATTCCATCGGCGTGATATTGATCAGAATCTCTTCACTCATGGCTGGGTCTCGTTCAGGCGTTTTCACAATAGTGACCGATCGCTTATGGCTGGGCGCTGGAGTAAGGCGTTCAGCGCGCGGTAAGGTTTTGCCAACAGGGTATGCCGAATTGGTCGAGCAGTTGCGCGGTTTCGCACACCGGCAGGCCTACCACGGCGGAATAGCTGCCATTGAGCCCGGCGACAAACACCGATCCAAGCCCTTGAATAGCATAGCCGCCTGCCTTGTCCTGGGGTTCGCCACTGTGCCAGTAGGTTGTAGCTTCCTCGACAGTAATAGCGCGAAAACGTACACGACTGCTTACACAAACGGTTTCGCAACGCTGGCCGTCGGTGAGCGAAATGGCGGTGAGGACTTCATGTTCACGCCCCGCCAGGGCCATCAACATCGCCAGCGCATCCGCCTGATCCACCGGTTTACCGAGGATCTTGCCGTCCACGATCACCGCCGTGTCAGCGCCTAGCACGCAGGCGCCGCAGGTGTTTGCAAGCGCAGCCAAACCCGACGCTGCCTTGCCGCGCGCAAGACGCTCGACGTAGGAAACGGCGGATTCATTTGTAAGAGGGGTTTCATCAATGGCGGCGCTGACAGCGGTGAAAGGCACACCGATCTGGGCCAGCAGTTCACGCCGCCTCGGAGAGCCCGAGGCCAGATAAAGCGAATTCATGCAGACTCTCCCTGTAGGGCTCGATAACCAGGCAGAGCCTCGCAATCCATTCAATTGATTTTATAGCGACGACGTAACCCACGCAGGCCAAAACTGATCCATGGCCATAGCAGCGCACTCACCAACGCCGGCAGCACCAACGCCAGGGTCGGCTGGCGATTGCCGGTCAAGGCGCTGAGCCACAACTGTACAAGCTGCGCCAGGCCGAAGATCACGAGGATCACCAGGCACTGCTGCCACATCGGGAACATCCGCAAACGCTGCTGCAACGACAGCACCAGGAACGTGATCAGCGTGAGGATCAGCGCGTTCTGGCCCAGCAAGGTGCCATACAGCACATCTTCCGCCAAGCCCAGAAACAGCGCGGTGACCATGCCGATTTTATGCGGCAGGTTCAGCGCCCAGAACGCCAGCAGCAATGCCAGCCACAGCGGGCGCAGGATTTCCATGAATTGCGGCAAGGGTGAAACGCTGAGCAGCAAGCCGACCGCGAAGGTCAGCCAGACGATCCAGCCATTGCGCGAATGAGTACCGGCCATTATTCCTCCCTCTGCCGCGTGGTTGCCGGGGCCGTTGCCGCTGGGCGGGCAGCCGGGGCCGTGGCAGGCGGTTTAGTCGCCGGTGTTGCAGTGGCGGGCGCCGAAGCCGGTGGTTTGGTGGCCGCTGGCTTGACCGGGTGCGCAGCCGGCTTGACGGGCGTCGCAATAGGCGCGGGAACGGCCGCAGGTGTGGCCGGTACAGCAGCGGCAGGCTTGGGCACGGTCGCAGGCACAATCGGCGCGGTGCCGTTCTGCTTGTCTTCCGCTTCCTGGGCCTGGGCGGCCTCATTGGCGCGCTCTTCCGGCGTGCGGTTGTCGCTGAACACCAGCAGCAGGTAGCGGCTGCGGTTCAGGGCGGCAGTCGGCACGGCGCGGACGATGGCAAACGGCTGCCCGGAATCGTGGATCACTTCCTTGACCGTCGCCACCGGATAACCCGCCGGGAACCGCTGACCCAGGCCGGAGCTGACCAGCAGGTCGCCTTCCTTGATGTCGGCGGTATCGGCCACGTGGCGCAATTCCAGGCGCTCCGGGTTGCCGGTGCCGCTGGCAATCGCCCGCAAGCCGTTGCGGTTGACCTGCACCGGAATGCTGTGGGTGGTGTCCGTCAGCAGCAGTACCCGCGAGGTGTAGGGCATCAACTCGACCACCTGGCCCATCAGGCCACGGGCGTCGAGCACCGGCTGGCCAAGGACCACACCGTCGCGCTCACCCTTGTTGATGATGATGCGATGGGTGAACGGATTCGGGTCCATGCCGATCAACTCGGCGACTTCGACCTTTTCATTGACCAGCGCCGAGGAGTTGAGCAACTCGCGCAGCCGAACGTTCTGCTCGGTAAGGGCAGCGAGCTTTTGCATGCGCCCCTGCAACAGCAGGTTTTCAGTCTTGAGTTTTTCGTTCTCGGCGACCAGTTCGGTGCGGCTGCCAAATTGGCTGGCCACGCCCTGGTAGAGACGTTGCGGCAGGTCGGTGATCCAGTAGGTCTGCATCAACACCAGCGACATCTGGCTGCGCACGGGCTTGAGCAATGCAAAACGGGCATCGACCACCATCAGCGCGACCGAAAGCACGACCAGCACCAGCAGGCGCACGCCCAATGAGGGGCCTTTGGCAAAAAGCGGTTTAATAAGCCGCTCCTCCCAGGCAAATGTTTTCTTTATTCATACGGCTTCTAACCGGCCTGGATGCAGATTGAAGAAGATAAACGCCAACAGGCAGCACTGCAAAGTGCTGCCTGTTGGCCAAGCATGTTCCGCTCAACGCAGCTTATTCGCTGGAGAGCAGGTCCATGGTGTGTTTATCCATCATTTCCAGTGCACGACCACCGCCACGGGCAACGCAGGTCAGCGGGTCTTCGGCGACGATCACCGGCAGGCCAGTCTCTTGGGCCAGCAGCTTGTCGAGGTCGCGCAGCAAGGCGCCACCACCGGTCAGCACCAGGCCACGCTCGGCGATGTCGGACGCCAGTTCCGGCGGCGATTGCTCCAGGGCGCTTTTCACAGCCTGAACGATGGTGGCCAGGGACTCTTGCAGAGCTTCCAGCACTTCATTGGAGTTCAGGGTGAAGGCACGTGGAACGCCTTCGGCCAGGTTGCGACCGCGCACATCGACTTCGCGCACTTCGCCGCCCGGGTAAGCGGTACCGATTTCCTGCTTGATGCGCTCTGCGGTGGATTCACCGATCAGGCTGCCGTAGTTGCGACGCACATAAGTAATGATCGCTTCGTCGAAGCGGTCGCCGCCCACGCGTACGGATTCGGCATACACCACACCGTTCAGGGAGATCAGGGCGATTTCAGTGGTACCACCACCGATATCCACCACCATCGAACCGCGGGCTTCTTCAACCGGCAGGCCGGCACCGATCGCAGCAGCCATTGGCTCTTCGATCAGGAACACTTCACGGGCACCGGCGCCAAGGGCCGATTCACGGATGGCGCGACGCTCCACCTGAGTGGACTTGCACGGAACGCAGATCAGCACACGAGGGCTGGGCTGCAGGAAACTGTTTTCGTGAACCTTGTTGATGAAGTACTGCAGCATCTTCTCGCAGACACTGAAGTCGGCGATCACGCCGTCTTTCATCGGACGAATGGCAGCAATATTGCCTGGTGTACGGCCGAGCATGCGCTTGGCCTCGGTGCCGACGGCAACGACACTTTTCTGATTACCATGGGTCCGAATGGCCACAACCGATGGCTCATTCAGGACGATACCGCGCTCGCGCACGTAAATAAGGGTGTTGGCAGTGCCCAGGTCAATGGAAAGATCGCTGGAAAACATGCCACGCAGTTTCTTGAACATGGGGAAAGGACCCTAGGCAACGCGTGGGTAAAAAAGTGCGGCAAACTCTAACAACGACAGGGATTTTGGGCAAGGCGCCAATGTGCTAAATTGGCCGACTTTCTACGCACCAACCCCCACAATCGCGGCCATATGACCGTAGAAATGCGGTAGTGTTCCGACAATCTAACACACGGACGCCCTCCGTTCTGTTTTCCACTGGAGAATCCCATGGCGCTTGACCGCTCCGACGTGGAAAAAATCGCTCACCTCGCCCACCTGGGCCTGGCTGAAGCCGATCTTCCACCGATTACCGCAGCCCTGAACAGCATTCTCGGGCTGGTTGACCAAATGCAGGCCGTGAATACCGACGGCATCGAGCCCCTGGCGCACCCGCTGGAAGCCAGCCAGCGCCTGCGCGCAGACGTCGTAACAGAAAGTAATAATCGCGAGGCCTACCAGTCCATCGCGCCAGCGGTCGAAAACGGCCTGTACCTGGTTCCGAAAGTCATCGACTAAAGGGAAAGAGCCTTTCATGCATCACATGACTCTGGCCGAGATCGCCCGCGGTCTCGCCGACAAAAAGTTTTCTTCCGAAGAGCTGACCAAGACCCTGCTGGCGCGTATCGCCGAGCACGATCCCAAGGTCAACAGCTTCATCAGCCTCACCGAAGAGCTGGCCCTGAGCCAGGCCAAGGCCGCCGACGCACGTCGCGCCAACGGTGAGAATGGTGCACTGCTGGGCGCTCCAATCGGCCACAAGGACTTGTTCTGCACCCAGGGCATTCGCACCAGTTGCGGCTCGAAGATGCTCGACAACTTCAAGGCGCCCTACGACGCCACCGTGGTGTCCAAGCTGGCTGCCGCCGGGGCCGTGACCCTGGGCAAGACCAACATGGACGAATTCGCCATGGGTTCGGCCAACGAATCGAGCTACTACGGCGCGGTGAAAAACCCGTGGAACCTGGAGCACGTGCCGGGCGGTTCGTCCGGTGGTTCGGCTGCCGCCGTGGCGGCGCGCTTCCTGCCAGCGGCCACCGCCACCGACACTGGCGGTTCGATCCGCCAGCCAGCGGCGTTCACCAACCTCACCGGCCTGAAGCCGACCTACGGTCGCGTTTCCCGCTGGGGCATGATCGCCTACGCGTCCAGCCTCGATCAGGGCGGCCCGTTGGCACGCACTGCCGAAGACTGCGCGATTTTGTTACAAGGCATGGCCGGGTTCGATAAACAGGACTCCACCAGCATCGACGAGCCGGTGCCGGACTACAGCGCCAGCCTCAACACCTCGATCAAGGGCCTGCGCATCGGCGTGCCGAAGGAATACTTCAGCGCCGGTCTCGACCCACGCATCGCCGAACGGGTGCACAACAGCGTCAAGGAGCTGGAAAAGCTCGGCGCCGTCATCAAGGAAATCAGCCTGCCGAACAATCAGCACGCGATTCCTGCCTACTACGTGATCGCACCGGCAGAAGCCTCGTCCAACCTGTCGCGTTTCGACGGCGTGCGCTTCGGCTACCGCTGCGAAAACCCGAAAGACCTCACCGACCTGTACAAACGTTCCCGTGGCGAAGGCTTCGGTGCCGAAGTACAACGGCGCATCATGGTCGGTGCCTACGCCCTGTCGGCCGGCTACTACGACGCGTACTACCTCAAGGCGCAAAAAATCCGTCGCCTGGTGAAGAACGACTTCATGGCAGCCTTTGAAGAAGTCGACGTGATCCTCGGCCCAACCACGCCAAACCCGGCCTGGAAGCTTGGCGCCAAGAATGGCGACCCGGTGGCTGCGTACCTCGAAGACCTGTACACCATCACCGCCAACCTCGCGGGCCTGCCGGGCTTGTCCATGCCTGCCGGTTTCGTCGATGGCCTGCCGGTCGGCGTGCAGTTGCTCGCCCCGTATTTCCAGGAAGGCCGCCTGCTCAATGTGGCGCACCAGTACCAGTTGCACACCGACTGGCACACCCGCACCCCTACCGGCTTCTGAGGAGAACACTATGCAATGGGAAGTCGTGATCGGGCTGGAGATTCATACCCAGCTCGCCACCCAATCGAAGATTTTCTCCGGTAGCGCCACCACGTTCGGCTCCGAGCCCAACACCCAGGCCAGCCTGGTCGACCTGGGCATGCCCGGCGTCTTGCCGGTGCTGAACCAGGAAGCGGTGCGCATGGCGGTGATGTTCGGCCTGGCGATTGACGCCGAGATCGGCCAGCACAACGTGTTCGCGCGCAAGAACTACTTCTACCCGGACCTGCCCAAGGGCTACCAGATCAGCCAGATGGAACTGCCGATCGTCGGCAAGGGCCACCTGGACATCCCCCTGGAAGACGGCACCATCAAGCGCGTCGGTGTGACCCGCGCGCACCTGGAAGAAGATGCCGGCAAGAGCCTGCATGAAGAATTTCCGGGCGCCACCGGTATCGACCTGAACCGCGCCGGCACGCCGCTGCTGGAGATCGTCTCCGAGCCGGACATGCGCAGCGCCAAGGAAGCCGTGGCCTACGTCAAGACCATCCACGCGCTGGTGCGCTACCTGGGCATCTGCGACGGCAACATGGCCGAAGGCTCGCTGCGTTGCGACTGCAACGTGTCGATCCGTCCAAAAGGCCAGGCCGAGTACGGCACCCGCTGCGAGATCAAGAACGTCAACTCGTTCCGCTTCATCGAGAAGGCGATCAACAGCGAAGTGCGTCGCCAGATCGAGCTGATCGAAGACGGCGGCAAGGTCATCCAGCAAACCCGCCTGTACGACCCGAACAAAGACGAAACCCGCGCCATGCGCAGCAAGGAGGAAGCCAACGACTACCGTTACTTCCCCGACCCGGACCTGTTGCCGGTGGTCATCGAGGACTCGTTCCTCAACGACGTGCGCGCCACCCTGCCGGAACTGCCGCAGCAGAAACGCGAGCGCTTCCAGGAGCAGTTCGGCCTGTCGGTCTACGATGCCAGCGTCCTGGCCTCCAGCCGCGAACAAGCCAACTACTTCGAAAAAGTCGTGAGCATTGCCGGTGACGCCAAGCTGGCGGCCAACTGGGTGATGGTTGAGCTGGGCAGCCTGTTGAACAAGCAGGGCCTGGAAATCGACGAAGCCCCGGTCACGGCCGAGCAACTGGGCGGCATGCTGCTGCGCATCAAGGACAACACCATCTCCGGCAAGATCGCCAAGACCGTGTTCGAAGCCATGGCCGCAGGCGAAGGCAACGCTGACGAGATCATCGACAAGCGTGGCCTCAAGCAAGTCACCGACAGCGGCGCGATCTCGGCCGTGCTGGATGAAATGCTCGCGGCCAACGCCGAGCAGGTCGAGCAATACCGCGCGGCAGACGAAGCCAAGCGCGGCAAGATGTTCGGCTTCTTTGTGGGCCAGGCGATGAAAGCCTCCAAAGGCAAGGCCAACCCGCAACAGGTGAACGAATTGCTGAAAAGCAAGCTCGAAGGCTGACAGCGATGAATGGTCCGGGTGGAGTCTCACATCCAACCCGGATCCCTTGTGGGAGCGGGCTTGCTCGCGAATGCGGTGGATCAGTAAATGAATGCTGAGCTGACACAC
>NZ_JANLGL010000479.1:0-528 GCF_024655625.1 Pseudomonas sp. 18.1.10 | reverse complement strand
GCCAGCTTCAGCCTGCACGCCCCACCGCAAAAACTGCCGCTGCTGAGCTTGACGCCACCCAAGATCAAGCCGTTGCGCACCCTCCACGGTGTGGTCACCCACTTCGCCCGCCAGTCCGGCTCCAACGACCAGGCCACCTACACACTCACCTTGCAACCCCGCCTCGCACTGCTCGCACGCGGCCGACAGTTCCGCATCTATCAACACCAATCGGTGCCCGAAATCGTCGAACACATCCTGCGCAGCCGCCACGGTTTTGAAGGCCAGGACTT
Source organism: Pseudomonas sp. 18.1.10 (assembly GCF_024655625.1). Taxonomy (NCBI): domain Bacteria; kingdom Pseudomonadati; phylum Pseudomonadota; class Gammaproteobacteria; order Pseudomonadales; family Pseudomonadaceae; genus Pseudomonas; species Pseudomonas sp. 18.1.10. Next base: position 256 of record NZ_JANLGL010000479.1, on the reverse strand, counting down.
CCTGTTCAACCTCAAGCACGACTACCCCCGGCGCGAACACGTCATGCAATACGGCGAAAGCGACCTGGCCTTCATCAGCCGCCTGCTGGCCGACGTGGGCATCTGGTATCGCTTCACCAGCGACGAGCGCCTGCGCATCGACGTCGTCGAATTTTTCGATAGCCAGCGTGGTTACCAGTTCGACATCGAGCTGCCACATCGCCCGCAATCCGGGCTCGGCAGCAGCGGACAAGACGGCGTGTGGGCGTTGCAATCC
>NZ_JANLGL010000478.1:0-531 GCF_024655625.1 Pseudomonas sp. 18.1.10 | reverse complement strand
TGAACTGGTCAAGTAATCTTGGACACCGATTAAGGTTCACGCCGCTAACCTTTCCTTCGCGACCGGCGACCGGTAGTCGTTATAGCTGTGAGGCCTGCTGATGTTGTAGCGCGAGACATAGCGCTGCACGTCTGCCCGGGCCTCATGTTCCAGTTTGTAGCCCGTTTCAGGAACCCACTCGGATTTCAAACTACCAAAGAAACGCTCCATCGGGGCGTTGTCCCAGCACTCACCTTTACGGCTCATACTTTGCCTAAACCCATGTTTCACAAGCGCGTTTCGGAATTTATGGCTGGTGTACTGGCAACCTTGGTCAGAATGAAACAACACATCCTGGGGATGGCCACGCAACTCCACCGCCATGCGTAGCGCTTCGCAGGTCAGGTTGGCATCAGAAATCATCGAGAACGACCAGCCTACGATCCTGCGAGCGTACAGATCCAGAACGGCGGCGAAGTACATCCAACGCTTGCCGACCTTGATGTACGTTACGTCGCCACACCACACCTGATTAACCGCCGTCACATCAAA
>NZ_JANLGL010000477.1:0-578 GCF_024655625.1 Pseudomonas sp. 18.1.10 | reverse complement strand
AGGTAATAAAGCGGTCACTGACCCACCGCATTCGCGAGCAAGCCCGCTCCCACATTGGACCGAGTACACAAGTGATTAGGGAAACCCATTATTTAACCTGCAAACCTCTATGCTGATAGGGAACTAGCCTGACGCAATCACAACCAAAGGCAAACACACGCCCACCTTCTTATCAGGACACACACATGCAGGTAGAAAGCTTTTTCGAATGGTTGGGCCAAGCGCTCGGTTCGGTCATTCGCTTTATCGTCGATGGGCTCAGCGGTTTGTTCGGTGCCCTGACCAACGCGGGCGGCAACTTTGTCGAAGGCCTGTCACGCACTTTGGGCATGGACACGTCGATCATCAGCATCCTCACGCTGATCGTTGGCCTGCTGTTTCTGTATTCGGCGGTACGGGCGTTTATGCGTGCGTCGATCATCTTCGGGATTATCTGGTTGATGCTGGGGCTGTGGTTGCTCAGCTGGGTTGTCCACTAATCCCCCCATAAACACCTCAAATCCCCCTGTGGGAGTGGGCTTGTGTGGGAGCGGGCTTGCTCGCGAAGGCGGTGGGTCAGTCAACACATCTGATACTGA
>NZ_JANLGL010000476.1:272-590 GCF_024655625.1 Pseudomonas sp. 18.1.10 | reverse complement strand
GCAGTGGGTCAGCTAAACAATTGCCGGCTGACACACCGCTTTCGCAGGCAAGCCAGCTCCCACAGTTGATCGCATTTCAGGTTCAGGAGGGTTGGTGTAAGTGGCATTCGCCGCTGCTGCCCCGCACTGGTTGTAGGACGCCAATCCCCACTGACACCCTGCAATTAATGTGGGAGCTGGCTTGCCTGCTCCCACAGTTGATCGCATTTCAGGTTCAGGAGGGTTGGTGTAAGTGGCATTCGCCGACGGTATCCCGCACTGGCTGTAGGACGCCAATCCCCACTGACACCCTGCAAATAATGTGGGAGCTGGCTTGCC
>NZ_JANLGL010000476.1:0-172 GCF_024655625.1 Pseudomonas sp. 18.1.10 | reverse complement strand
TGCAATGGCAGTGGGTCAGCTAAACAGTTGCCGGCTGATACACCGCTTTCGCAGGCAAGCCAGCTCCCACAGTTGATTGCATTTCAGGTTCAGGAGGGTTGGTGTAAGCGGCATTCGCCGCTGCTGCCCCGCACTGGCTGTAGGACGCCAATCCCCACTGACACCCTGCAAT
>NZ_JANLGL010000475.1:0-593 GCF_024655625.1 Pseudomonas sp. 18.1.10 | reverse complement strand
ATCTCGTGGTACATGTTGAAGATCTCGCCTTCATCCATGGCCAGCGATTCGATGCAGTACTGGTAGGCGTGGGTGTGGATCGCCTCTTCGAAGGCCTGGCGCAGGATGTACTGGCGGCACTCCGGGTTGGTGATGAGGCGATACACGGCCAGCACCAGGTTGTTCGCGACCAGGGAGTCGGCGGTGGAGAAGAAGCCCAGGTTGCGCATGACGATGCGACGCTCGTCGTCGGTCAGGCCTTCGGGGTTTTTCCACAGGGCGATGTCGGCGGTCATGTTGACCTCTTGCGGCATCCAGTGGTTGGCGCAGCCGTCGAGGTATTTCTGCCAGGCCCAGTCGTACTTGAACGGCACGAGTTGGTTGAGGTCGGCGCGGCAGTTAATCATGCGCTTTTCGTCAACGGCGACACGGGCGGAGGCGCCTTCGAGTTCGGCAAGGCCTTCGGCGATGTCGAGTTTGTCGAGGGCGGCCTTGGCGCGCACGATGGCGGCGGAGTCGTTGGCGGTCACGGCGCGCGCTTCCACGGCGGCGGCAGCACCGGCACCGTCGAGGCGGTCCATGTTGGCTTCGGTGGCGTGGCCGGCGTTGGCGCC
>NZ_JANLGL010000474.1:0-617 GCF_024655625.1 Pseudomonas sp. 18.1.10 | reverse complement strand
TCTTCATGGCGGGGTATTTCTTGATTAGTTCAGCGGCCAGCTTGTCGGTCTCGCGAATGCGGTGTATCTGTCACAAATATTTTGACTGGCCTACCGCATTCGCGAGCAAGCCCGCTCCCACATTTGTTTTGCATTCCGGCAGGTGGATTTGGATTTTTCCCACAGAGGCTGTAGGACAGGTCTGGCAATAGGGCATGAGCCTTGTATCGTTGCCTACGCATACGCCAGAATCCGCCGGCTTGTGCGTCTGGAGGGGTGTCTCTTAAGGTTCGCCGGTCGCTGAATGTTCAGTGATCGGGTTTAGTAGCCCGTGGTGAGGCGTCCCTTGCTCGGAGACGATCCATGGCTAATGTTTATTGCGTAACCCCCAACCTCCCCACCGAAACCCTCGTGCTCAACAGCTACGAAACCTTCTCTTCCGTGCGCACCCTGCTGCTCAACCTGTCCAACGACCTCACCGGCGAACACCGCGACGTGGCCCTGGCCATCCATCAATTAAGCGAGCTAGGTGTGCTGCTGGTCGGCCAGATGATGGACCGCGAAGCCCCACTGCCCTAAACCTGCAATGCGATCACTGTGGGAGCTGGCTTGCCTGCGATGGCAGTGTTGAATTCACT
>NZ_JANLGL010000473.1:0-654 GCF_024655625.1 Pseudomonas sp. 18.1.10 | reverse complement strand
TCGGGCCGCAGATGATTACGCCGTTTTCCACCACGACTTGGTCGGCGACGGTCAGGGGGCAGTTGCCACCTTGGGCGGCGGCGAGGTCGATGACCACTGAGCCGGGTTTCATCTGCGCAACGGTGTCGGCGCTGAGCAGAGTCGGCGCTTTGCGGCCCGGGATCAGTGCAGTGGTGATGACGATGTCGGCCTGCTTGGCGCGTTCGTGCACGGCCAGGGCCTGGCGCTGCATCCAGCTGGTTGGCATCGGGCGGGCGTAACCACCGACGCCGACGGCGCATTCGCGTTCTTCATCGGTTTCGTAGGGCACGTCGACGAACTTGGCGCCGAGGGATTCGATCTGCTCTTTTACGGCCGGACGTACATCAGACGCTTCGATCACCGCACCCAGACGTTTCGCCGTGGCGATGGCCTGCAGGCCCGCAACGCCAGCGCCGAGGATCAGCACGCGGGCTGCCTTAACGGTACCGGCGGCGGTCATCAGCATCGGCATGAAGCGCGGATAGTGATGCGCGGCGAGCAGCACGGCCTTATAGCCGGCGATGTTGGCCTGGGACGACAGCACGTCGAGGCTCTGGGCCCGCGAGGTACGCGGCGCAGCTTCGAGGGCAAAGGCGGTGATGCCGCGCTCGGCGAGCTTGGCGATGGTTTCGT
>NZ_JANLGL010000472.1:0-663 GCF_024655625.1 Pseudomonas sp. 18.1.10 | reverse complement strand
CCGGCGTAGGGGCGGGCCAGGCGTAGCCAGAGGCTTTCTTCGCCGGGTTTCCAGGGGTCGCGGTCGAACAGGAAGTTGACGCGGTAGCGGCCTTCCAGGTCGATATGGGCGTAGGGGTCGTTCGCCTGGGGGCTGGTGATGCGGGCCGGGATGGTGCCGGCGATTTGCGGTTTGGCTTGTGGGGCGGGACGAAAACAGATGGTTTCTGCATAGGGGATGGCCTCGAATGTGGCTTCGAAGCTGCTGTCGCGCGCGGCCTTGGTGGTCATGCACGTAATGACTGCGCCGGGTTTGAAGGCTTGGGGTGCGCCGCCGCTGATCTTGAGGACCTGGCCCGGTGCGAGGGTGGCGCTGGTGCTGATGCCGCTCAATTGGGTCTGCTGGTTCAGGTACTGCTCGTGGCGCAGGCGTGCGTAGAAGTAGCCGCTTTCGCGTTGCAGGTCTTCGTCTTGATCCAGCCGATTGCCGAGCACCGTGTAGGGTTCGGCGTAGTGGTACGCATCGCCGTAGGTACTGGTTGTGTAGTCGATCTCGCCATTGAGCTGGGCGCTGGCGTCACGGTGGTGGTAGGCGCGCACGCTGACGCGTTGCTCGACTACCTGGTGGCTGGATTGCAACGCCCACACGCCGTCTTGTCCGCTGCTGCCGAGCCCGGATTGCGGG
>NZ_JANLGL010000471.1:0-690 GCF_024655625.1 Pseudomonas sp. 18.1.10 | reverse complement strand
TGAACTGGCCTAATGATTTTGGACACTTCAATCGGGCGCTATGATAGCGCCCAAATCTGAGGTGTTTGGATATGCGTAAATCTTATTCGAGTGAGTTCAAGCTCAAGGCTGCCAGCATGGTGCTGGATGAAGGTCAGCCGGTTACCGAGGTCTGTGCCAGCCTGGATATTGGCCCTACTGCTCTGCGCCGTTGGGTCGATCAAGTGCAAAAAGAACGCTTGGGCTCGACTCCGGTGGGAGCCAAGGCAATTACCGCTGATCAGCGAGAGATCCAGAGACTCAAAGCCCTGCTCAGGGAAAAAGACCTGGACATTGAAATCTTAAAAAAGGCCAGTGCTCTCCTGCTTTTGGACGCCAAAGATCATTCACGCTGATCGATGAGTTGGACGAGCAGTACGGCGTTAAAAGGTGTTGCCGGGCGTTCGGGGTTAACCGCAGCAGCTTCTATGCCTGGCGCCAGCGCCAGGGCAGAGCAAATCCCGAGCGGGAAAAGCTCAAAGCCGCGCTGGTTAGGCACCACAAGGCGTCGAGAGAGTCGGCGGGTGCGCGTACCTTGTCCAAGGAGCTGCAGGCCAAAGGGCATCGTGTCGGGCGTTATATGGCTCGCAACTTGATGCGCGAAGCTGGCATCGCTAGTCGTCAGCGCAGGCGTCATAAGTACAAGTCGCCGGGCGTTGAGGCCTTGGTGGC
>NZ_JANLGL010000470.1:0-705 GCF_024655625.1 Pseudomonas sp. 18.1.10 | reverse complement strand
GCCCAGGCACAGCAACGCCCCGACGCGATTGCCCTGTGCCTTGGCGAGCAGTCGATCACCTACGCCGAGCTGAACCGCCAGGCCAACCGCCTGGCCCATCAACTGATCGCGCTGGGCGTCGGCCCGGAAGTGCTGGTGGGCGTGGCGGTGGAGCGCTCGTTCGAGATGGTGGTGAGCCTGCTGGCGGTGCTCAAGGCCGGTGGTGCCTACGTGCCGCTGGACCCGCAATACCCGCGTGAGCGCCTGCTGCATATGCTCGCAGACAGCGGCGTGCACCTGGTGCTGAGCCAGTCCCACGTCGCGATGCCGCTGCCCGAGGGCATGGCCACCCTGGACCTGGCGGATGCACGCCTGGCGCTGCAATCCGAGGCAGACCCGCAGGTCGTGGTGTCCCCGCAGAACCTCGCTTATGTGATCTACACCTCAGGTTCCACCGGCAAGCCCAAGGGCGTGGCGATCAACCATGCGGCGCTGAGCGAGTTTTCCAGCATCGCCGCCGGTTACTCGCGGCTGACCCCGGACGACCGGGTGCTGCAGTTCGCCACCCTGAACTTCGACGGTTTTGTCGAGCAGCTCTACCCGGCGCTGACCCACGGCGCCACGGTGATCCTGCGCGGTCCGGAGCTGTGGGACAGTGCGCGGCTGTACAGCGAAATCATTGCGCAAGGCATCACCCTGGCCGACTTGCCGACGGCCTACTGGAAC
>NZ_JANLGL010000046.1:0-36310 GCF_024655625.1 Pseudomonas sp. 18.1.10 | reverse complement strand
GGCGGTGGGTCAGCCAACATTTTCAGCGACTGACACACCGCATTCGCGGGCAAGCCCGCTCCCACATTTTGATCTACGTCTCGCCTCAGCTTAGCTGTGCAGCCACATCTTCAGGGATGTCGGCATTGGAATAAACGTTCTGCACATCATCCAGGTCTTCAAGCATATCCAGCAGCTTCAGCACTTTCTGCGCACCGTCCAGGTCCAGCTCGGCACTGGTGGTCGGCAGCATCACGATTTCCGCGTCAGTGCCTTTGAAACCCGCCGCCTCGAGGGCATTGCGCACGGCGTAGAAGCTGGCAAACGAGGTGAACACGTCGATGGAACCGTCTTCGTTGGTGACCACGTCGTCGGCGTCCGCTTCCATCGCGGCTTCGATCAGCGCGTCTTCGTCAACACCCGGCGCGAAGGAAATCTGCCCCTTACGCTCAAACAGATAAGCCACCGAACCGTCAGTACCGAGGTTGCCGCCGCACTTGCTGAACGCATGGCGCACCGCTGCTGCAGTACGGTTGCGGTTGTCGGTCATGCACTCGACCATCACCGCCACGCCGCCCGGGCCGTAGCCTTCATAGGTCAGTTCGACCATGTCGTCGGTATCGGCAGCGCCGGCACCACGGGCCACGGCGCGGTCGATGATGTCGCGGCTCATGTTGGCGCCGAGGGCCTTGTCCAGCGCCAGGCGCAGACGCGGGTTGGAGCCCGGGTCACCACCGCCCTGGCGGGCAGCGACGGTCAGCTCGCGGATCCACTTGGTGAAAATCTTGCCTTTCTTGGCATCCTGACGCTCTTTGCGGTGCTTGATGTTCGCCCACTTGGAATGGCCAGCCATAACACAACTCCGAAATTCTGTAGAAACCTTATCAACCCCGCTGGGCGGGATTTGCCTCGTGTAACGCAAAGGCGCATCCGAAGATGCGCCTTTTTAGACTGCGTGGAACTCAGTGCGCTTTCACGCCGCAGCCTTACTCAGCCTTCGGCGTCTCGCGCAGGCGGATGTGCAACTCGCGCAGCGCCTTGGCATCCACCACACCTGGAGCCTGGGTCATGACGTCCGCAGCACTCTGGGTTTTCGGGAACGCGATCACTTCACGGATCGACTGGGCACCGGTCATCAGCATCACCAGGCGGTCCAGGCCGAAGGCCAGGCCACCGTGGGGCGGCGCGCCGTATTTCAGGGCGTCGAGCAGGAAGCCGAACTTCTCTTCCTGTTCTGCTTCGTTGATGCCCAGCAGGCGGAAGACCAACTGTTGCATTTCCTTGCGATGGATACGGATCGAACCGCCACCCAGCTCAGTACCGTTCAAGACCATGTCGTAGGCACGGGACAAAGCGCCAGCCGGGTTGGCTTCCAGCTCTGCAGGCGTGCACTTCGGCGCGGTGAACGGGTGGTGCAAGGCGCTGAAGCTGCCGTCGTCGTTCTCTTCGAACATCGGGAAGTCAACGACCCACATCGGGGCCCACTCGCAGGTCAGCAGGTTCAGGTCGTGGCCCAGCTTGATCCGCAGCGCGCCCAGGGCTTCGCTGACGATTTTGGCCTTGTCGGCGCCGAAGAACACGATGTCGCCGTCAACTGCGCCAACGCGATCGAGGATCTCGTTCAGGTTGTCCAGCGGGATGTTTTTCACGATCGGCGATTGCAGGCCGTCAACGCCATTGGCGCGCTCGTTGACCTTGATGTACGCCAGGCCCTTGGCACCGTAGATGCCGACGAACTTGGTGTAGTCGTCGATCTGCTTGCGCGGCATGCTTGCTCCGCCTGGCACACGCAGGGCAGCGATGCGGCATTTAGGGTCGTTGGCCGGGCCGCTGAACACCTTGAAGTCGACAGCCTTGAGCTGGTCGGCAACGTCGACCAGTTCCAGCGGGTTACGCAGGTCTGGCTTGTCGGAACCGTAGCGGCGCATGGCTTCTTCGAAGGTCATGTGCGGGAAGTCGCCGAATTCCAGGTCCAGCACTTCCTTGAACAGGTTGCGGATCATTTGCTCGGTCAGGCCCATGATCTCTTTTTCATCGAGGAAGCTGGTTTCGATGTCGATCTGGGTGAATTCCGGCTGGCGGTCGGCGCGCAGGTCTTCGTCACGGAAGCACTTGGCGATCTGGTAGTAACGGTCGAAGCCGGCCACCATCAGCAGTTGCTTGAACAGCTGCGGCGATTGCGGCAGGGCGAAGAACGAACCGGCGTGGGTGCGGCTTGGCACCAGGTAGTCACGCGCGCCTTCCGGGGTGGCCCGGGTCAGGATTGGCGTTTCTACGTCGAGGAAGCCGTTCTCGTCGAGGAAGCGGCGGATACTGGTGGTCATACGCGAGCGCAGACGCAACTTCTCGGCCATTTCCGGACGACGCAGGTCGAGGAAGCGATAGCGCAGGCGGGTTTCTTCGCCCACGTCGGAGAACTCATTGAGCGGGAACGGCGGGGTTTCCGACTCGTTCAGCACTTCCAGTTCGTAGCCCAGCACTTCGATGCCGCCAGAAGCCATGTTCTTGTTCACGGCACCGGCCGGACGCAGGCGCACCTTGCCGGTGATCTTCACGACGTATTCGCTGCGCACGCGGTCGGCGGCGGCGAAGCTTTCGGCGCGGTCCGGGTCGAACACCACCTGGGCCAGACCATCACGATCACGGATATCGAGGAAGATCACCCCGCCGTGGTCGCGGCGACGGTGGACCCATCCGCAAAGAGTGATTTCCTGACCTTCCAGGGTCTCGTTCAGTTGGCCGCAATAGTGGCTGCGCATCATGGTAGTGGTTTCACTTCTCGTAATTCGAAATTCGGTGGAGGCCTGCCTCGTCACCGTACATTTAAGCCAGGGGACGGATAATGCAGGAGCCTGCGCGTAGAGTTCAACTCAGTCTGCTTTGTCGCCGCCGGCCAGATTCTTCTTCGAGCCGGTCTTGAAGTCGGTCTCGTACCAGCCGCTGCCACTCAGGCGGAAGCCTGGCATGGACAACATCTTCTTGAGCTCCGGCGCCTGGCAGGCTGGGCAATCGACCAGCGGTGCTGCGCTGATCTTCTGAATGGCTTCCAACTGATGACCACAGGAAGCACATTGATAGTCGTACATGGGCATGGCGATGTCTCGGCGATCAGATCATTACTGCGCCACGCCTGCCCATTGGAGAATAGCCCAGGCACACGCAGCAAAGCGCGGGATTATATAGGGTAAATCAAGGCAGCGCAGCCGGCTTTCTGCCCGAGGCGCGGCACGCCTGGACAGCCGGCCGCGCTCGGGACCGCCGGCTTACCCGCGGTGCTGTGGATCTACATGGCCCTTTAAGGCATGAACCACACATACCACCCGGACCAGGCCACTGAAGTTCTTCACTCCCCCATAACGCAAATGCACTTCCCGATCGACATAAGACAGCAACGCACTGACTGAGCAGGCGTTGATCCTGGCGATTTCCGTGAGGATGTTCCAATAGATCTGCTCAAGCCGCAGGCACGTGGAAAACCCGTTGAGCCTGACCGATCGGGACAAGGGCCTGGCCAGTCCCATGTCGAACCCCTTTGCAAAGGGATCAACCTTTATCTTATGGAAGCCACAGGCCTCCATCACTCCATTTCCCACTGCGCGTGACATACACCTGACACTCCATTGCCAAACAGCAGCCCATGGGTTTGTCCCATGGGACAGTGGGTCTATAAAACAGCAGGAGGACGGAGGCGACCAGAAGACGCGGAGTTGATAGTTGTAGGACAACGCCAGGAAGCGAAAGGAAACAAGCGAATGGCGCCAGGGCGGCGCCACTGCGGGTGCGTATTTACTGGTTTTCGAGCAAGGAACGCAGCATCCACGCGGTTTTTTCGTGAACCTGCATACGTTGGGTCAGCAAGTCGGCGGTCGGTTCATCACTGACCTTGTCGAGCAGTGGGAAGATACCGCGCGCGGTGCGGGTAACTGCTTCCTGGCCCGCCACCAGTTGCTTGATCATCTCTTCGGCGCTGGGCACGCCCTCCTCTTCCTTGATGGAAGACAGGCGGGCATAGATCGAATAGGCGCCCGGTGCCGGGAACCCGAGGGCGCGGATACGCTCGGCAATGGAATCCACCGCCAGCGCCAATTCGTTGTACTGCTCTTCAAACATCAAGTGCAACGTACGAAACATGGGGCCCGTGACGTTCCAATGGAAGTTGTGGGTCTTCAGATACAGTACGTAGGTATCGGACAGCAGCCGCGAAAGCCCATCGACGATGGATTTACGGTCTTCTTCACTAATACCAATATCGATTGCCATGTTTTTCCCCTTCAATTGACGAACGTTCATTGATCAGGTGCAGGTCCACTCTAGCAAGAGAGTCGGCCTTGTGCAGCCGAGACCCCGCGCAGGACATGCGGCAAATTGCCCCTTCTACTCGGTACTGGCCGACGCAGGGCAAGCCGCCGACCATGTAGGAAAACTCTCAAAACCCCACACAAAAACACCCGCACCTGTCTAGGACAAGCCTTTGCCGCATAAATGCCGACGCCATAGCAACACCCTGAAATGCTTGATTTGAGTAGGCACAGCCTTTGCTGTTAAATAGGCGGCGTGTAGCTGCCGTTAATGTTTGCGGCACGTTACATAGGCTGATACCCGCGCACGTGCTCAACGCCTCCCATTGTTCAGAAGCGAACCGTGCCAGTCAGCTCTTCCTTGTGATCCGTCTTAACGTGAGTTAATCAAAATGTTGAAAATCGTCCACCTGCTAACGGGCGTTGCAGCGTTGCTGCTGTCCTTTATCCCGAGCCTGCAGCCTGAAAGCCTGCCCTACCTGCAACAACATGACGCTCTGTACCTGGCCTTGTTCGGCCTTCTTAACCTGACGCTGGCACCGGTGATCCCTTACTGGAACAAAGGCACACGTCATCAACTGCAAAACCTGGTCAGCGCGCTGCTGGTGCTGACTGTTGTCGTGCAAACCCTCACCCTCCTGGCGCCCATGCCTGAAGTCGGTGGCCACCCGGCCATCCTGCTCAGCCTGGTGATTGCCGTGGTCGCCATCGTTCTGCACCTGGCGATCAGCTTCTACCGTTCGTCGCCTGCGGCCGCGTCGCAAAACTACGACATGACCAACCGCGATACCGGCACCGTCAAGTGGTTCAACACCTCCAAAGGCTTCGGCTTTATTTCCCGCGATTCGGGTGACGATATCTTCGTCCACTTCCGGGCCATCCGTGGCGAAGGCCATCGCGTCCTGGTGGAAGGCCAGCGCGTGGAGTTCTCCGTGATGAACCGCGACAAGGGTTTGCAAGCTGAAGACGTGATTGCGGCACTGCCGCGTCGCTGATTTAACCTTCGCAACAAAAAAAACCGCGATCCAGCGCTGACTGGATCGCGGTTTTTTATTGCACGCCCATTAATAGTGAGGCGGCGGCGCTTCTTCTTCGGCGGTCTCGAACTGGCCGCCCATTTCTTCCTGGCGCTTGAGCAGCGCGGTCATCTGCATTTGCAGGCGTTCGACCGCCCGCTGCTGGGTAACCAGGATGTCATTGAGGGTTTCGATGGTGTCGTCCTGAAAGGCCAGGCGGCTTTCCAGGTCGTTGACGCGGTCTTGCAAGTCCATGGTTCAGCCCTGGGTAAAGATAAAGTCGGCAGGCAACAGCTCACGCAGGCGCGCGCGAATGGCCGTCACTTGCGCGTCGGTGTAAGGCCGGGCGGGATGCTTGCCCCATACCGGTGCCGGCCAGGCGGCGTCGTCGCGCTTGCGCACGATCACATGCACATGCAACTGGCTGACCACGTTACCGAGCGCGCCGATGTTCATCTTGTCAGCGCCAAGACCTTCGTTCAGCAATTGGGCGAGGGCTGTCGTCTCCTGCCACAAAGTCTGCTGATCGGCGACATCCAGTTGAAACACTTCACTGATAGCGTTGATGCGCGGCACCAGGATGAACCAGGGGTAATTCGAGTCGTTGGACAGCAGCAGGCGGCACAGAGGGAAATCCCCAATGGCCAGCGTGTCTTGTTGCAGGCGTTGGTCTAGGGCAAACACCGCGGGCACTCCATTCGGCAGGTCAGTTTCAGGCGCCCAGCATACCTTCGAATGCGTCCGCCTTCACGGCGAAGACGCCGCCCGACAAAAAGACCTGCACCTTTTCGATGCAGGCGGATATTTCGACTACGCTAAGTCGGGCTTCAGCGAGGCGCACCAAAATGACTCACTTGTGCCTCATAGAGATCCGCCAATTACCCACTTGATGGGGTGAACCGGTAACGTTTTGCTTTGGGACACTGTTTACGGATGAATGCACAGGCGTACTGCCCCAGCGTCAAGCCCAAACCAAACGGCGTAAAAACCCCGTGCTTATGCGGTTTTTACACTGGGATCACAGTTTTCACGAAAAAATGACATTCGGTTACCGCTTTGTGCACGCTTGTTGCATTCAGACTCATATCGTCGGCAACAACACTGGCTCGGAAGTCGGTGTTACGCGATAAAAACAGCAGCGTTTCAATGCATGCCAAGGAAGAACTCAAACGTTTAAAAGCGTTTCAAAACAGCATTGAAGTTGTCAGTCCCGTTACATTAAGGACTGTGAATTTGCGACATGGATCTAGCAATTTACGACAGCCTCGTAAAGAAGCTGAAAGGAAAGATAGGCAAGTATCGCCAAGTATTGTCAGCGTGATATACCTTTGCGCCGACACAAAAAGAAAGAGCCGCCCAGACAAAAATACAGGTGGGACGGCAGTACTCTTCCTAAAAACCAAAGGAGCAAATCACGATGCGCGTGATGAAGTGGAGCATGATCGCCCTGGCTGTTTCAGCAGGCACCGCACAGTTCGCAATGGCGTCCGACCAGAGCGATTCCAAAGGCTTTGTTGACGACAGTACTTTCAGCATCAACACCCGTTTGCTGAACTTCCGTCGGGACTTCCGTAACAACGATTCCGGCAAGAGCTACACGAACGAGACCGGCCTGGGCTTCAACGGCCTGTACCAATCGGGCTTCACCCAAGGCACCGTCGGTGTGGGTGTTGACGTGATCGGCCTGCTGGGCGTGAAACTGGACAGCGGCAAGGGCCGTAACGGCACCGGCCTGTTCCCGAACGGTTCGGATGGTCGTGCCCAGGATGACTACTCCAAAGGCGGCGGCGCCATCAAGTTCCGCGTATCCAACACCGTCCTGAAAATCGGCGACCAGTACACCACCGCACCTGTGTACGCTTCCGACGACAGCCGCTTGCTGCCGGAACTGCCACAGGGTATCTCGCTGACCAGCACCGAGATCAAGGACCTCAAGCTCGAAGCCGGCCACTTCACTTCCAGCGTCGCGCAGTCCCAGACCTTCAAGGACAGTATCCTCGACTTCCCTGAAACCAGCCGCGGCCTCAAGCAAGCCAACTTCGTCGGCGGCGTGTACGCCTGGACTCCAGAGTTCACAACCAGCCTCTACTACTCCAAAGTCGAAGACTACTGGCGCAAGCTCTACGCCAACGTCAACTGGACCCACGCCCTGAGCGAAGACCAGTCGGTGGCCGTGGACTTCAACATCTACGATACCAAGAGCTCGGGCGAAGGCCTGCAACGCGCCTACAAAGACGACGTGACCAAGCTCGACAACCGTGCATTCAGCTTGCAGGGTGCCTACACCCTCGGCGCGCACACCTTCACCCTGGCGGCTCAAAAAGTCAGCGGCGACGGCGACTACGGTTACGGTATCGATGGCGGCGGCACAATCTTCCTGGCCAACTCCGTTGCCCGTTCCGACTTCAACGCCGAAGGCGAGAAGTCGTTCAAGGCTGGTTACGACCTCAACATGGCAACCTTTGGTATTCCGGGCCTGAGCTTCATGGCACGTTACATCACCGGTAGTGGCGCCAACACCGCTACGACGTCGAACGGCAAAGAGTGGGAACGCGACATCGAAGCCAAGTACGTGATCCAAAGCGGCCCAGCCAAAGACCTGAGCCTGCGCGTACGTCAAGCGACCTATCGTTCGTCTGACGGCGTCTACTACGGTTCTTCGTCCATCGACGAACTGCGTTTGATCGCGCAATACCCGCTGAACATCTTGTAATTGCTCGTTCAATTACAAAGATGACTTAAGGTTTCGGCCTTAAGTAAAAAGCCGCTCCCCTGTTTGCAAGGGAGCGGCTTTTTTATTGCGGTTTTATTTCAATGCAAAAATAACTAGCAAGCTAACTAACGAGTCACATCAAAAAGTTTAAACCTGACCGATTGACCAGGTTAAACACTGCAACCTCTTATTACTTCGCCGCCGTTTCCTGCATCACGCGAATAACCCGCTGCGGAAACGGGATATCAATCCCCGCCGCTTTCAAACGGTCACGCGCCAGTTCATTAAGCATGAACACCACATCCCAATAGTCCGCCGTCTTCGTCCAGCAACGCAGGGAAACCGTGATAGAGCTGTCGCCCAAGGTCGACACCACGGCCACCGCAGCCGGGTCGGCCAGTACGCGCGGGTCTTTCGCCAACTCCAGCAGCACCTCACGGGCTTTCTGCAGGTCGGCGTCATAGTCCACGCCCACGTCAAACACCACTTTGCGGGTCGGCTGGCGGTTGGTGTTGGTGATGATGCCGTTGGACAGGCTGCCGTTCGGGATGATGACCGTCTTGTTGTCGCCCGTGCGCAGCACAGTGTGGAAGATCTGGATGCTGTCGACGGTACCGGAAGTGCCTTGGGCTTCGATCCAGTCACCAATACGGAACGGGCGGAACAACAGGATCAGCACGCCACCGGCGAAGTTCGCCAGGCTGCCTTGCAGTGCCAGGCCAATAGCCAGGGTCGCGGCGCCGATTGCGGCAACGAACGAGGTGGTCGCCACGCCGATCATCGAGGCCACGTTGACCATCAGCATGACTTTCAGCGCGATGTTGGCCAGGTTGGTGATGAAGTGTTGCAGCGCCAGGTCGGCATTCCGCAGGGCCAGCAAGCGCCCCACCCGGTGGGTCAATATATTGATAAGCCACCAGCCGATGGCCAGGGTGAGCACGGCCAGGAATACGCGGCTGCCATATTCCATAATCATCGGAACCCAAGACTGCGACGTCTTGATTAGTTGATCCACTTCAGCGTTCAAATCCATCTACATTCTCCTGTCTCGCGGGTGTGCGGCTTTAAATTGAGTACCCAGTAACGCAATTGAGCCCCGTAGGGCTCAAGGGTAGGCGCAGGTTCTGGGGCGTGGGACGTCAAAAACGCCCCCAGGTTCCCCAAATGGCCATCAGTCGCGGAAGTTATTGAACTGCAGCGGCATGTCGAAGGTCTTGGCGCGCAGGGCGGCGATTGCCTCTTGCAGATCATCACGCTTCTTACCGGTGATACGCACCTGCTCACCCTGGATGGCCGCCTGGACTTTCAGCTTGGCGTCCTTGACGTGAGCAACGATTTTCTTCGCCAGCTCCTTGTCGATGCCTTCCTTGAGTACGGCTTCCTGCTTCATCAGCTTGCCGGAGGCGTAGGCGTCCTTGATTTCCAGGCACTGCGCGTCGATCTTGCGCTTGACCAGGGACAGCTTGAGGATCTCGATCATCGCTTCCAGCTGGAATTCGGCTTCAGCGGTCAGGTTGACAGTCAGGTCCTTTTCCTTGAATTCGAAGCTGCCCTTGCCTTTCAAGTCATAGCGACGGTCCAGTTCCTTGACGGCGTTCTCGACGGCGTTGGTGACTTCGTGTTTGTCCAGTTCGGATACCACGTCGAACGAAGGCATGTCATTTCTCCAATATAAGGGGCGGGCTCAGTAGAGATGGAGCGCGCCCGAGCTAAAATGCCGGGGCATTATAGCGGTTCTTTCGCCTCGTTCACTGCGGGCGACCCTACGGAGCAAAAACTGATGTCGATCACCTGGCATATTCTCGGCGCCGGCAGCCTTGGCACCCTGTGGGCTACACGGTTGGCCCGCGCGGGCGTGCCGGTCAGGTTGATAGTGCGCGGCGAAAAGCGCCTGGCCAGCTACCAGGCCGGGCCAGGGCTGACGCTGGTGGAACACGGCATCCCACACACCTACCCGGTGATTGCTGAAACATCCGACAGCCCGGAGCCAATCCATCGCCTTCTGGTTGCATGCAAAGCCTACGACGCTCAAGGCGCTGTCGCACAGCTGCAACACCGATTAGCAGCGGACGCTGAATTGATCCTCCTGCAGAACGGCCTTGGCAGCCAGGATGCGGTGGCCGCCCAATTCCCCCTGGCCCGCTGCATTTTTGCCTCCAGCACCGAAGGCGCATTTCGCGACGGCGAATGGCGTGTGGTGTTCGCCGGCCACGGCTACACCTGGCTGGGTGACGTAGGCCATCCCACCCCGCCGCTGTGGCTGGAAGACCTGCACGCTGCCGCAATTCCCCACGACTGGAGCACCGACATCCTCACCCGCCTGTGGCGCAAGCTCGCACTCAACTGTGCGATCAATCCGCTGACGGTGCTTTACCAATGCCGCAACGGTGGCTTGCAGGTCCACGCCTGCGAAGTCGCGACCCTCTGCGCGGAACTGAGCGAGCTGCTCGAATGCTGCGGCCAACCCGCCGCCGCACAGGACCTGCACAGCGAAGTGACGCGGGTGATCGAGGCCACCGCAGCCAATTACTCCTCGATGTATCAGGACGTGGCCAATGCCCGGCGCACCGAAATCAGCTATCTATTGGGCTATGCTTGCCAGGCGGCGGCCCGTCACCAATTGAACCTGCCCCACCTGCAGCAGTTGCAAGTACGCTTGGTCGAGCAGTTACGCGCACGCGGATTGCCCCAAGACTGAGCCACGCGCTACCCTGCCCGCCTGTCTATCACCTGGGAAAACCCTGATGCCGCTGCGCCAGCGTCTTGAAAATCTACCGGTAGGGCAGAAACTGCTGGCCGCCCTGCTGGTGCTGCTGACCACCGTATTGCTGGTGGCCAACCTCACTTTTATCAGCGCCGCCTACTGGATCTCCCAGGAAAGCATGGCGCCCCAGGCGCTCCAGGCCATTGGCCGATTGGTGTCCAACCCCGCCCTGGCCGCCGAAGCCCTTGAGTCCCCGGCCAAGGCCGACGCCTTGCTCAATGAACTGACCAGCTACTCGCCCCTGCGTGCGGCGGCGTTGTATGACGGTGAAGGCAACCGCCTGGCACAGATGCAACACGGCGACCGCCTGCACCTGCCGGACCACTACCGGCACATCGAAGCCTGGCGCGTCACCGAGTTTCGCAGCAACCAGGTCATCACCCTGCCCCGCCCAGGCCAGCCATCCGGGCACTTACTGCTGGTGGCCAGCAGTGAGCTGCCGGTGGCGTTCTATACCGGCACCTTGACCGCCAGCCTGGGCATCCTGATTTTCAGCGTACTGCTGTGGCTCATCATCGCCCGGCAGATCAAACGCCTGATTACTCGGCCGATCCACGAATTGGAAGAACTCTCGCGCCAGGTCACCCGCGAAGAGAACTACGCCCTGCGTGCCGGCCGTGGCAACCACGATGAAATCGGCAGCCTGGCCGAAGCCTTCAACACCATGCTGTCACGTATCGAGGCCCGCGAGCAGCAGCTCAAGCGCGCCCGGGACGACTCCCAGGAAGCCTACGCCCAGGCCCAAGGCCTGGCCGAAGAAACCCGCCACACCAACCGCAAACTGGAACTCGAGGTCCAGGTACGCAGCAAGATCGAGAAAAAACTCACGGGTTTCCAGAACTACCTCAACAGCATCATCGACTCCATGCCGTCCGCCCTGATCGCCCTGGACGAGCAACTCTACGTCACCCAGTGGAACCAGGAGGCCAGCGCCCTCTCCGGCACGCGCCTGGATGAGGCGCTGAACCAGCCGATCTTCCTCGCGTTCCAGCCGCTCAAACCGTACCTGCCACAGATCAAGGCCACCGTTGAACAGCACACCGTGGAACGCATCGAGCGCGTCACCTGGATCAAGGACGACGAGCCCAAGCATTACGCCCTGACCTTCTACCCGCTGATGGGCGGCGCCGGGCGCGGCGTGGTGATCCGTATCGACGACATCACCCAGCGCCTGTCCCTGGAAGAAATGATGGTGCAGTCGGAAAAAATGCTCTCCGTCGGCGGCCTGGCCGCCGGCATGGCCCACGAGATCAACAACCCGCTGGGGGCAATCCTGCATAACGTGCAGAACATCCGCCGCCGCCTCTCGCCCGACCTGCCGAAGAACCTCGAACACGCCGAGCAGGCAGGCGTGGAACTGGACGTCGTCAACCATTACCTGCGCAGCCGCGAAGTGCCGCAACTGCTCGACGGCATCCAGCAGGCCGGTGCGCGGGCGGCAAAGATCGTTACGCACATGCTCAGTTTCAGCCGCCGCAGCAATCGACAGATGGCACCGTGCGACTTGCCCGCGCTGATCGATCAGGCCGTGGAAATCGCCGGCAATGATTTCGACCTGACCATCGGCTTCGACTTCAAGGGCCAGGCCATCGTCCGCCAGTTCGACCCGCAACTGGGCCCGGTGCCCGGTACCGCCAACGAACTGGAACAAGTGCTGCTCAACCTGCTGAAAAACGCCGCCCAGGCCATCCACCTGCGTGAAGACGACCGCGAGCCCGGGCGCATCATCCTGCGCACCCGCCTCAACCCGCCATGGGCGGAAATCCAGGTGGAAGACAACGGCATCGGCATGAGTGAGAACGTGCGCAAGCGCACCTTCGAGCCGTTCTTCACCACCAAGGAAATCGGCCAGGGCACCGGGCTTGGGTTATCGGTGTCGTATTTCATCATCACCAACAACCACAAGGGCCAGATGGAAGTGCACTCCACCCTCGGCCAAGGCACCTGCTTCACCTTGCGCCTGCCCTTGGCTGGCAGCCAACTGCCGCCTTACGAACTGACTCAACTGGAGCAATGACCATGGGCTTTCGCCTGTCGAAGATCTACACCCGCACCGGTGACAAAGGCGAAACCGGCCTTGGCGACGGCCGCCGCGTACCCAAGGACCACCCTCGGGTCGAGGCGATTGGCGAGGTGGACAGCCTGAACAGCCAGTTGGGGTTGTTGCTGGCCAACCTGGAAGAACAGTGCGGTAAACATCCTGAATTGAAGGACGTGATCGAGGTGCTGACCCCCTGCCAACATCGCCTGTTTGACCTCGGCGGCGAGCTGGCAATGCCGGTGTACAAGGCCTTGAATGCAGCGGAAGTGGACCGGCTGGAAGCGGCGATTGACCGCTGGAACGAGGAAGTCGGGCCGCTGGAAAACTTCATCCTGCCCGGTGGTTCGGCGTTGATCGCCCAGGCCCATGTGTGCCGCAGCCTGGCGCGCAGTGCGGAGCGACGGTGCCAGCAGTTGAATGCGATTGAGCCGTTGGAAGGCGTGGGGTTGGCGTATATCAATCGGTTGTCGGATTTGTTGTTTGTGGCGGCGCGGATTATTGCCAAGCGTCAGGGTGTTGCGGAGGTTTTGTGGCAGGCGGCGGCCAAGCCGCACTGATGATGTTGTAGTGTTTGATCCGGCCCTATCGCGGGCAAGCCCGCTCCCACATTGGGTTTGTGAATACATCCAAGTGTGGGAGCAGGCTTGCCTGCGATGAGGCCGGCAAAGCCACCTCAAACCTCAGGCCAGAACGCCCGAATTCCAGCAACGCCTTGGGCTCCCGCCTCCCAAGCCTTCTCCCGCTCAGCCGGCCCAACCCCACCCAGCAGAAACACCGGCTTGCTGAACCCACTGACCAACTGCGCCGCCTGTTCCCAGCCCAACGGCTGCGCGTCAGGATGCGTCTGCGTCGGCTGCACAGGCGACAGCGTGACAAAATCCGCGTCCATCAATTCCGCCAGCGCCAGCTCTTCGGCATTGTGGCAAGACGCCGCCAGCCAACGATCCTTGGGCAGCGGGCGGCCTTTGCTCGCGTACTTGCGCAGCTGCGCCGAAGTCATGTGCCAACCGGCCGAAGGAAAATCCCCCAGCCATTCGAACGGCCCCTTGAGCATCAACTGCGCCTTGCCGGCACACAGCCCAACCGCGTCCACCGCCAGGTCGCGGTATTTCGGGTCGTAACCGTTAGGCGCACGCAGTTGAACCAGCTTGATCCCACCGGCAATGGCTTTCTGGATGCCACGCAACAGCGTCGGGGTTTCCAGTTCGCCTGGGGTAATCAGGTATTCGGCCGGTAAACGCGCCGCCGCCACAATCGGTGCATTGGCCGCCGGGAACTCGTAGCTGGGCAAGTCCCGAGGGGCGACCCATGCCAGCGGCTGCCCCTCGGCACCGTGAGGCTCGCCGGTAAACGCCGACACTTCCCAGACATCCAGCAACACCTGTTTGTCTGGGTAGTCATGCTGCACCTTAATCAACGGCCGCGCCGTGGTGACCTGGATGCCCAACTCTTCCTGCAGCTCGCGGGACAGCGCGGATGCGACCGACTCACCGGCCTCCACCTTGCCGCCGGGAAACTCCCAGAGGCCGCCCTGATGCTGGGTATCGGCGCGGCGCGCCAGCAGAATCCTGCCGTCGACACCACGGATCACCGCTGCTGCTACATGCACTCGTTTCACCGTGCTTATCCTCTTGGCGATCAGGTACGGTATTCCGCGTTGATCTTCACGTATTCGTGGGACAGGTCGGTGGTCCAGATGGTTTCGCTGCACGCGCCGCGACCCAGCTCGATGCGGATGGTGATTTCTTCCTGCTGCATCACCGCCGAGCCCTGGGCTTCGGTGTAGGTTTCGGCACGGGCGCCACGGCTGGCGATGCACACGTCACCGAGGAACACGTCGATCTTGCTCACATCCAGATTTGGCACGCCGGCACGGCCAACGGCGGCCAGGATGCGGCCCCAGTTCGGGTCGGAAGCAAACAGCGCGGTCTTGATTAGCGGCGAGTGGGCCACCGTGTAACCCACGTCCAGGCATTCCTGGTGGTTGCCGCCGCCGTTGACTTCAACGGTGACAAACTTGGTGGCGCCTTCGCCGTCGCGCACGATGGCCTGGGCCACGTCCATGCACACTTCGAACACCGCCTGCTTCAACGCCGCGAACAGCGGGCCGGCGGCGGAGGTGATTTCCGGCAGGTTGGCCTGGCCGGTGGCGATCAGCATGCAGCAGTCGTTGGTCGAGGTGTCGCCATCGATGGTGATGCGGTTGAACGACTTGTTGGCGCCGTCGAGGATCAGGCTGTGCAACACCTCGCGGGAAACCTTGGCGTCGGTGGCGATGTAGCCGAGCATGGTGGCCATGTTCGGGCGGATCATGCCCGCGCCTTTGCTGATGCCGGTCACGGTGACCGTCACGCCGTCGTGCACAAACTGGCGGCTCGCGCCTTTGGGCAGGGTGTCGGTGGTCATGATGCCGGTGGCGGCGGCAGCCCAGTTGTCCACCGACAGGTCATCCAGCGCGGCTTGCAGTGCGCCTTCGATCTTCTCGACGGGCAGCGGCTCGCCGATCACACCGGTGGAGTACGGCAGCACTTGGCTGGCATCGACACCGGTCAACTCGGCCAGCTTGGCGCAGGTACGCGCAGCCGCCACCAGGCCTGGTTCGCCGGTGCCGGCGTTGGCATTGCCGGTGTTGGTCAGCAGGTAGCGGATCGTGCCCGCCACGCGTTGCTTGGCCAGGATCACCGGCGCTGCGCAGAATGCGTTGAGGGTGAATACACCCGCGACCGTCGAACCTTCGGCACAGCGCATCACCACCACATCTTTACGCCCCGGGCGCTTGATGCCGGCCGAAGCGATACCGAGTTCAAAACCGGCAACCGGGTGCAAAGTGGGCAAAGGACCAAGACCAACAGCCATGAATGCGCTCCTTAAAAATCAGATGATGTGTGTGTGTGCCGTCGTGGGCGACGGTGAAATTAATGGCAAAACGCCGCGACGGCACAGGCCGGTCGCGGCGCAGGGTGTTGCAGTGTCAGGGCAAAATCTTATTCGATCTGGCCGTGGCAGTGTTTGAACTTCTTGCCCGAACCGCAGTAGCACAGCTCGTTGCGGCCCAGTTTCTGGTCGTTGCGCACTGGCGTCTGAGCCAAGGCCACATCGACCTCTTCGCCCAAGGCTTCAGGCGCGTCCAGGCCAGGCGCTTCGTCGTGCTGGAACTGCATGCGCGCAGCCAGTGCCTCGGCTTCCTGACGCAGGCGCGCTTCTTCCTCGATCGGGTCTTCGCGACGCACCTGAACGTGGGACAGCACGCGGATCGAATCGCGCTTGATCGAATCCAGCAGTTCGGAGAACAGCGTGAACGACTCGCGCTTGTACTCCTGCTTCGGGTTCTTCTGGGCGTAGCCACGCAGGTGGATGCCGTGACGCAGGTGGTCCATGGTCGACAGGTGGTCTTTCCACAGGTCGTCCAGCACGCGCAGTACGATTTGCTTCTCGAAGGTGCGCAGTGCTTCGGCACTCGCCTGCTCTTCTTTCTCGTTGTACGCGGCCAGCAGTTCGGCCATCAGTTTCTCGCGCAGGGTTTCTTCGTACAGGTGGTCGTCTTCGTCCAGCCACTGCTGAACCGGCAAGTCCACGCCGAAGTCGCTCTTCAACGCGGCTTCCAGACCGGCCACATCCCACTGCTCAGGCAGGGATTGTGGCGGAATGTGTGCGCTGACGGTGGCGTTGAGCACGTCCTGACGGAAATCGGCGATGGTCTCGCCAATGTTGTCGGCAGCCAGCAACGTGTTACGCATGTGATAGATCACTTTACGCTGTTCGTTGTTGACGTCATCGAACTCAAGCAGTTGCTTACGGATATCGAAGTTGCGGCCTTCAACCTTGCGCTGCGCCTTCTCGATGGCGTTGGTCACCATGCGGTGCTCGATCGCTTCACCGGACTGCATGCCCAGGGCCTTCATGAAGTTCTTCACCCGATCCGAGGCGAAGATGCGCATCAGGCTGTCTTCCAGGGACAGGTAGAAGCGGCTGGAACCGGCGTCACCCTGGCGACCGGCACGACCACGCAGCTGGTTGTCGATACGGCGCGATTCGTGACGCTCGGAAGCGATCACCTGCAGGCCACCGGATTCCAGCACGGCCTGGTGGCGTTTCTGCCAGTCAGCCTTGATCTGGGCGATCTGCTCAGGGGTCGGGTTGTCCAGGGAAGCGACTTCCACTTCCCAGTTGCCGCCCAACAGGATGTCGGTACCACGACCGGCCATGTTGGTGGCGATGGTCAGTGCGCCTGGGCGACCGGCCTGGGCGATGATCTCGGCTTCTTTTTCGTGGAACTTGGCGTTGAGGACCTTGTGCTCGATGCCTTCCTTGTTGAGCAGGTTCGAAACGTGCTCGGAAGTCTCGATGGTGGCGGTACCCACCAGGATCGGACGACCCTGGGCCATGCCGTCCTTGATGTCATTGATGATGGCCGCGTATTTCTCTTCGGCCGTCAGGAACACCAGGTCGTTGAAGTCTTTACGGGCCAGCGGCTTGTTCGGTGGGATCACCATCACGGCCAGGCTGTAGATCTGGTGGAACTCGAACGCTTCGGTGTCGGCTGTACCGGTCATGCCGGACAGTTTGTTGTACAGACGGAAGTAGTTCTGGAAGGTGGTGGACGCCAACGTCTGGCTTTCAGCCTGGATGTTGAGGTGTTCCTTCGCTTCGATGGCCTGGTGCAGGCCTTCGGACAGGCGACGACCCGGCATGGTACGGCCGGTGTGTTCGTCGACCAGTACAACCTGGCCGTCCTGCACGATGTATTCAACATTGCGATGGAACAGCTTGTGGGCGCGCAGGCCGGCATACACGTGGGTCAGCAGGCCCAGGTTGTGTGCCGAGTACAGGCTTTCGCCTTCGGCCAGTTCGCCGATCTGGGTCAGCATCTCTTCGACGAACTGGTGACCGGCTTCGTTGAGCTCGACCTGGCGGGTCTTCTCGTCGATGGAGAAGTGACCTTCTTTGGTCACCACGCCTTCCACTTCCTCGATGTGCTGCTCCAGGCGCGGGATCAACTTGTTGATCTCGGTGTACAGGCGCGAGCTGTCTTCGGCCTGGCCGGAGATGATGAGCGGGGTACGGGCTTCGTCGATCAGGATGGAGTCGACTTCGTCGATCACGGCAAAGTTGAGTTCGCGCTGGAATTTTTCATCCATGCTGAACGCCATGTTGTCGCGCAGGTAGTCGAAACCGAATTCGTTGTTGGTGCCGTAGGTGATGTCGCACGCATAGGCCGCGCGCTTCTCTTCCGGCGGCTGGAACGGCGTCACCACGCCGACGGTCAGGCCGAGGAATTCATACAGCGGGCGCATCCAGTTGGCGTCCCGGCGGGCCAGGTAGTCGTTCACCGTCACAACGTGCACGCCCTTGCCGGACAATGCGTTGAGGTAAACGCCCAGGGTTGCCACCAGGGTCTTGCCTTCACCGGTACGCATTTCGGCAATCATGCCTTCATGCAAGGTCATGCCGCCGATCAACTGGACGTCGAAGTGGCGCATGCCCATGACACGCTTACCGGCTTCACGGGCGACCGCAAAGGCTTCGGGAAGCAGCTTGTCGAGGGTTTCACCTTTGGCTATGCGGGCCTTGAACTCTTCGGTCTTGGCGCGCAATTGGTCGTCCGAAAGGGCAACCATCTGCTCTTCGAAGCCGTTGACCAGCTGCACCGTCTTGAGCATGCGTTTGACTTCGCGCTCATTCTTGCTTCCAAAAAGTTTCTTTAACAAAGGCGCAAACATATCGGCAGGTTCTTCCACACATAGGGATGGAGGGCGCACCGTGAGTGGCCCGAGCAGCCCTCACGGCCGCATGCGAACGCGCATTCTACCCGGAATCGTGGGTGAGGAAAGTGGCGTTGTTCCCCGATGCTGGCATGGTGCTGTGAGAGGGCTTGTTTAAAATAAGGGCTTTTGCTGGAACTTCAACCCATGGAGCACAGAAGTTACCTATTGATTTCGCAGGTTTTGCCCCGTCGATGCGTTGCGTGGGGGCATTCAGGCGCTTTCTGCTAAGATGGCGGCTCTGTTACTTAAGGTGTCCATAATGGCATTTCGCCCCCTCATAGCCCGCGCTCCCGGCGCGTTGCTTCGCGAAGCCAAGCCGTTGAAAGCCATCTTTGGCCATGCGCAACGCTTGGGCCATCTGCAACGCCTGCTCGAAACCCAGCTGCAACCCGCCGCACGTGAACATTGCCATGTGGCGTCCTGGCGCGAGGGCAACCTGCTGCTAATTGTCACAGACGGCCATTGGGCGACCCGCTTGCGCTATCAGCAAAAACGCCTGCAGCGGCAATTGATGGCTTTCGATGAGTTCGCCAGCCTGATGCGCATCCAGTTCAAGGTCCAACCGCCCACCGTCCAGCAAGGCGCGGTGGGGCATACCATGGACCTTTCGGAAAACGCGGCCGAAACCATTCAGGCGACGGCCGACGGCATCAGCGACCCGGGCCTGCGCGCCGCGCTGGAACGGCTCGCCGCCCACGCCAAGCCCAAGGCCTGAGCCGCTACTTGCGCTTGCTGCCGCCGAGCAACGACCCCAACAAACCCCGCACCAACTGCCGCCCCATCTGATTGGCGGCTTGCTGCATCGCGGATTTCAGCGCCTTGCCCGCCGTGGTGCCCAGGAAGGCACCGGCCTTGTCGGTAAAGCTTGGTTCCTCAGCGGCCGGCTTGGCCTCTTCGGTCGCCCCCAGCTCTTTACGCGCCATCAGCACTTCATAGGCTGATTCACGATCGATCGGCTTGTCATAGCGCCCGGCAAGCGGCGAACTGACGATCAGCGCCGCACGTTCAGCCTCGCTCAACGGCCCGATCCGCGATTGCGGCGGCGCCACCAATACGCGCTGGACCACTTCCGGCGTGCCTTTTTCCTGCAAGGTGCCCACCAATGCCTCACCCGTGCCCAACTCGGTCAGCACCGCCAAGGCGTCAAAGGCCGGGTTTGGCCGGAAACCGTCCGCCACCGCCCGCAGGGACTTTTGCTCTTTGGTGGTGAACGCCCGCAGGCCATGCTGGATACGCAAACCGAGCTGCGCCAGCACCGTGTCCGGCAGGTCGCCAGGGGACTGCGTGACGAAATACACGCCAACGCCTTTGGAACGGATCAACCGCACCACCTGCTCCAGGCGCTCTTGCAACGCCTTGGGCGTGTCGGCAAACAGCAGATGCGCCTCATCGAAAAACAGCGCCAGCAGCGGTTTGTCCGCATCGCCACGCTCGGGCAATTGCTCGAACAGCTCCGCCAACAGCCATAAAAGAAAGGTCGCATAGACCTTCGGCGACTCGTGCACCAGGCGGCTGGCATCCAGCAGATGGATACGCCCCCGGCCGTCGCTGGCAGGTTGCAGAATATCTTCGAGTTGCAGGGCTGGCTCGCCAAACAAGGCTTCGGCGCCCTGTTGTTCCAGCACGGCCAGGCGGCGCAACAGGGCCTGGCTGGAACCGGTGGTCATCAGCGCCGCATCGTCGCCCAGCAGTTCCGGGTGATAGCGCAGGTGGTTGAGCAGTGCCTTGAGGTCCTTCAAGTCCAGCAGCAACAGACCTTCGCGGTCGGCCACCTTGAAGGTCGCGTAGAGCGCGGACTGCTGGCTGTCGGTGAGTTCCAACAGGGCGCCGAGCAGCAACGGGCCCATCTCGCTGATGGTGGTGCGCAACGGATGACCGGACTGCCCATGGATATCCCACAACGTCACCGGATAAGCCTTGGCCGTGTAATTAAGGAAGGGCATGCCGGCAATCCGCTCGGCCACCTTGCCTTGTGGGTTGGCGGCGGCGCCCAGGCCGCAGAGGTCGCCCTTGATGTCGGCGGCAAATACCGCCACACCCGCGTCGCTGAACGCTTCCGCCAGGCGCTGCAAGGTCACGGTCTTGCCCGTGCCGGTGGCGCCGGCGATAAGCCCATGGCGGTTGGCCAGGCGCATGGCCTGGGCGATGGGCTGGCCTTCAAGGTCTGCGCCGATCAGGAGTTGCGTGAAGTCGGACATTTTCTCACCCGTGGTTAAGCTTTAGTGCTGCAAGGTCGATATAGACAGATGTGAGACCCACAAAGTCTAAAAATAGGTCAGATCGTTCCCACAGGAGCCAGCGGAACTGTCACAAGCAATAACACACCTTTTTTGACGCTGCCATTCTGCGCCCCCCATAAGGGCGCGCATCGGATATCAAGACCTTAGCGGACCCTACAAGCCATGAATAAAAATCTACGCTTCAGCCACAAAATCCTGCTTGCAGCCTCCCTTATCGTCGTCGCCGCTTTTGCGCTGTTTACCCTCTACAACGACTACCTGCAACGCAACGCGATCCGCAACAACCTCAACAGTTACCTGCATGAAATGGGCGATGTCACCGCCGGCAACATTCAAACCTGGCTCAGCGGGCGCATTGCGCTGGTCGAGAACGCTGCGCAAAACATCGCCATCAACCCAGAACCCAACGTGGTCGCCAGCCTGCTGGACCAGAAAAGCCTGACCTCCTCGTTCATGGCAACCTACGTCGGCGACAGCACCGGCGCCTTCACCATTCGCCCCGACACCAAG
The DNA here is from genome assembly GCF_024655625.1 of Pseudomonas sp. 18.1.10. Lineage (NCBI taxonomy): Bacteria > Pseudomonadati > Pseudomonadota > Gammaproteobacteria > Pseudomonadales > Pseudomonadaceae > Pseudomonas > Pseudomonas sp. 18.1.10. The sequence goes on along the minus strand of NZ_JANLGL010000046.1, from coordinate 14,984 downwards.
ATGCCGGACGGCTTCGACCCGCGCACCCGCCCCTGGTACAAGGGCGCCCAGACCAGCAACGGTTCAACCCTGACCGAGCCCTACATCGACGCGGCGACGGGCAAGTTGATCATTTCCATCGCCACCCCGAGCACCAAGGCCGGCCAGGCCATCGGTGTGGTGGGCGGTGACCTGAGCCTGCAAACCCTGGTGGACAACATTGGCGCACTGAACCTGGGCGGCATGGGTTATGCGTTCCTGGTCAGCGCCGACGGCAAGGTGCTGGTGCACCCGGACAAGAACCTGGTGATGAAGTCCCTGGCCGACGTCTATCCAGGCAACACCCCGAAAATCAGCAGCGACTTCAGCGAAGTCGAGGCCAACGGCAAGGACAACATCATTACCTTCACGCCGATCAAAGGTTTGCCGTCGGTGAACTGGTACCTCGGCATTTCGGTGGATAAAGACAAAGCCTTCGCCATGCTCAGCGAATTCCGCGCCTCGGCGGTAATCGCAACGGTGATTGCCGTGGTAATCATCATCGCCCTGCTCGGCATGTTGATCCGCGTGCTGCTGCAACCACTGCACCTGATGACCCGTGCCATGCAAGACATCGCCGATGGCGAGGGTGACCTGACCCGCCGCCTGACCATCCAGAACCACGACGAATTCGGCACCCTGGGCAATGCGTTCAACCGTTTCGTCGAGCGCATTCATACATCGATCCGCGAAGTATCCTCGGCCACCGGGCAGGTCAATGAAGTAGCACTGCGCGTGGTCAGCGCCTCCAACTCGTCGATGCTCAACTCCGACGAACAAGCCAATCGCACCAACAGCGTCGCCGCCGCCATCAACCAATTGGGGGCCGCCGCCCAGGAAATCGCCCGCAACGCCGCGCAAGCCTCCAGCCAGGCCAGCGATGCCCGCAACCTGGCGGAAGACGGCCAGCAAGTGGTGGAACGCAACATCAAGGCGATGACTCAGCTATCGGCGATGATTAGCGCGTCCAGCACCAATATCGAGGCACTTAACAGCAAGACGGTGAACATCGGGCAGATCCTCGAAGTCATCACCAGCATCTCCCAGCAAACCAACTTGCTGGCGCTCAACGCCGCTATCGAAGCGGCCCGTGCCGGGGAAGCGGGGCGCGGATTTGCCGTGGTGGCCGATGAAGTGCGCAACCTGGCCCACCGTACCCAGGAGTCGGCACAACAGGTGCAAACCATGATCGAAGAGCTGCAAGTCGGCGCACGGGATTCGGTCAGCACCATGAGTGAAAGCCAGCGCCACAGCCAGGACAGCGTGGAGATTGCCAACCTCGCCGGCGAACGCCTGAACAGCGTGACCCAGCGCATCGGCGAGATCGACGGCATGAACCAGTCGGTCGCCACCGCCACCGAGGAACAGACCTCGGTGGTGGAGTCGATCAACATGGACATCACCGAGATCAACACCCTCAACCAGGAAGGCGTGGAAAACCTGCAATCGACGTTGCGCGCCTGTGCCGACCTTGAGCAGCAGGCTGGGCGGTTGAAGCAGTTGGTCGGCAGTTTCCGTATCTGACCCATCAAGGCATAGGTGTCTACACGACTTTGAGCATTGCTGCTGGACCTGTGGCGAGGGAGCTTGTTCCCGTGACGGCCTGGCAGTCGGGCTATTTTAACCGGGTGTAAATCGGTTCAAGTGTGGGAGCTGGCTTGCCTGCGATAGCTATGTGTCAGGCGCTGAGGCTTTTTGGTCGGAGTACATATCCGTTATTTAGGTAACGGCTGATATTGGTTCCGCCCTTACGGCGACTCACTTTTGAAGAGCGCAAAAGTAAGCAAAACGCTCTTGCCCCACCACTCGGCACCTCGCCCAGGCTCGGTGTGCCCTCTCTCCGGCCAGCGTGGTTAACGGGGCGTCTAAGATCAAAAGCTGAAAAGCCAGAGCCAGAGCCAGAGCCAGAGCCAGAGCCAGAGCCAGAGCCAGAGCCAGAGCTTCGGGCTTTGTCAGGTCCAGTCGTTGTGTAGATACCTACGCTCATCAAGGGCAAGCCGTTACGCCTTGTCGTCTTCGGCCTTGCCCTGCTCACGCTCCCACAGCTCGGCGGCCCCCGGGAATTCGGTACCGTCGTCACTGTCGAGGTCATCGGGGTCATAGCGGCTCAAACACCCCTCCCCCAACGTCGCCGGGGCTTTGGATGTGGCTTTGTCCAGCGGATCGCTCATGGTCCACTCCTTGATGGCAGGCAAAGAAAAAGGGCCTGGGACGATTTAACGCCCAGGCCCTTCATTCTTCAATCACAACGCGCGGATCAGAACACGACCGTCTTGTTGCCGTGCACCAATACGCGGTCTTCCAGGTGATAGCGCAGGCCACGGGCCAGTACCATTTTCTCGACGTCACGCCCGAAGCGCACCATGTCTTCAATGCTGTCGCTGTGGCTGACACGGACCACGTCCTGCTCGATGATCGGGCCGGCGTCCAGCTCTTCAGTCACGTAGTGGCACGTCGCGCCAATCAACTTCACGCCACGCAGCGAAGCCTGGTGATAAGGCTTCGCGCCGACAAACGACGGCAGGAAGCTGTGGTGAATGTTGATGACCTTGCCCGCGTACTCGCTGCACAGCTCCGGCGGCAGGATCTGCATATAGCGCGCCAGCACTACGACATCGGCTTCATGCTGCTTGACCAGACGGGAGACTTCGGCAAAGGCCGGCTCCTTGTCCTGTGGGTTGACCGGCACGTGGTAGTACGGGATGCCATGCCACTCGACCATGCTGCGCAGGTCATCATGGTTGGAAATCACGCAGGCGATCTCGCAGTCCAGTTCGTCACTGTGCCAGCGGTGCAGCAAGTCGGCGAGGCAGTGGGATTCGCGACTGGCCATCAGCACCACGCGCTTCTTCTGCTCGGTGTCGGTGATGTGCCAGGTCATCGAGAACTCTTCGGCAATCGGCGCAAATGCGTCGCGGAAGGCATCAAGACCAAAGGGCAGCGAATCGGCACGAATCTCGTGACGCATGAAGAACCAACCGCTGAGATTGTCCGAGTGATGGCTCGCCTCGGTGATCCAGCCGTTGTGGGAGGCCAGGAAATTACTGACTTTGGCAACGATACCAACCCGGTCCGGGCAAGCAATCACCAGCCGAAAAGTGCGCATTAGGGGGAAACTCCAGAACTTCGCAAAGGCCGCCATTCTAGCGACAACGCAGAAAAACTGCAGTATCCGTTGTGCCCATTCTGAGCGCCCGCCCCGGCCACAACCCTTAACAGCGTAAGGTTTTACCAGCGGTATATGAACGATTAACTGCAAGATTGGGCAGTTAAGCCTTTTAAGGAGATTATCTTTACGGCCTACGCCCTATTAATTAATTCGAACGCAGGGCACTGCCACAAACATTCAACGTAATTCACATAAATACACCCTTAAATGTTTACTTGAGGATTTGGCCTGACTATTATTGGCCCACTTCCTGTCAATCAGCGTTCTACATAAGGTAGTCCACATGTCCCTGATCAACGAATACCGCGCCACCGAAGAAGCTATCAAAGAGCTGCAAGCTCGTTTGAAGAACCTGTCCCAAGACGACAAGCTGCAAACTGAGCTGGAATTCGAAGGCAAACTGCGCACCCTGATGGGTGAATACTCCAAGTCCCTGCGTGACATCATCGCGCTGCTGGACCCAGAGTCGAAAGTTAAGGCCCCACGTGGCGCCGTGAAAACTACCGGCACCAAGCGTGCACGCAAGGTCAAGCAATACAAGAACCCGCACAACGGCGAAGTGATTGAAACCAAAGGTGGCAACCACAAAACCCTGAAAGAGTGGAAAGCCAAGTGGGGCGGTGACGTGGTTGAAGGCTGGGCTACCCTGCTGGGCTAAGCCTCATCGGGCCAAGGCCTGATACGCGACACATAAAAAACGCCAGCTTGCTGGCGTTTTTTATTGCCGGTTTTTTAATAACCCGATTACAAATTGAAGCGTGCCGCTAAAGAATCGGCATAGTGCTGCCACTGATCCAACACCTGAAGCTGATACGGCGTAGCACTTACCGCCAACTCCAGGCGCGCCTGGTTAAATGCCTCAAGGGTAATCGGCGCTCCCCAGTCAGGCTCCGTCAAACGCTGCGCACAGAACAATTTCCAGCGTTGTTGCTCCTCGCTGTTCAAGGTCTCTGGAAAGTTACGTGCACGGTAGCGAAATAATAATTCGGGCAGACGCGGATCATCGAAAGGCCACGGCTGGTTCGCTAATTGTGCCGGCTCAGCGTTACGCACTTGCTCGCATAAACGACGATCACGGTCACCGATAAAACCATCATAAAGCTGCTGCTCCGGGTCATGGGTCGGCGCAAAATCTTCCTCGACATAAATCGCCGCCAACTTGTCGCGCCAAACTTCCTGTGCGTCAGTTAGCCGCAGCGCACGTGCTTGATAACTGTCCATATCCAATTGCAACCGCTCGCGATCCTGCGCCCGCAGCACACTCAATGGCGCCACCACCGGGCAGCGATTGATGTGCAGCAACTTGAGGGGCACCGGCAACTCACCCTCCGCCAATTCGTCACGTCGCGTGTAGAGGCGCTGGCGTAGCGTCTCGGCATCCAGGTCCAGCAACCCTTGAGGGTCGAGGCCCAGGTCACACACGATCAACGCATTGCGATTGCGCGGGTGCCACGCCAACGGCAGCACCACACCCAGGTAATGGCGCTCGGCAGAAAAGCGCCCGGAAATATGCACCATCGGTTGCAGCAACCGTACCTGGTCCATCACACGCTGCTTGCTGCGCAGCTCGAACAGCCAGTCGTACAGCTTGGGCTGTTTTTCCCGCAGCAACCGCGCCAACGCGATGGTGGCGCGCACGTCGGACAAGGCATCGTGGGCCTGGCCATGGTCAATCCCGTTGGCCGCGGTCAGGCGTTCGAGCTTGAGCGTGACGCGCCCGTCCTGTTGCGGCCACTCGATGCCTTCCGGGCGCAGGGCGTAGGCGGTGCGCACCACGTCGATCAAATCCCAGCGACTGTTACCCCCTTGCCACTCACGGGCATAAGGGTCGAAAAAGTTGCGATACAGGCTGTAGCGCGTCATTTCATCGTCAAACCGCAGGGTGTTGTAACCCGCTCCGCATGTACCGGGAGCTGCCAGTTCCGCGTGTACCCGCGTCATGAAATCAGCCTCGGCCAAGCCCTTTTGCGCGAGGATATCCGGGGTGATGCCCGTGATCGCGCACGCGGCAGGATGGGGCAGGATATCGTCGCTGGGTTGGCAGTACAGGTTGACCGGCGGGCCGACTTCGTTCAGTTCGAGGTCGGTGCGAATACCGGCGACCTGAAGCGGACGATCGCTGCGCGGGTTGATGCCGGTGGTTTCATAGTCGTACCAGAAAATGGAGGTCACGGGCTGTTCCTGTGCTGATGATGCGCAAAGTCTAGGCGCTGCAAGGCGCTCGAAGCCAGCGCGATCTCGCCTGTACAAACATCCAGCAAAAGCTTGAGTGGTTGCTTCCAGCGCCGACACTGCTAGCATCCGTGTCTGCCAGCCACACTGCACTGCCAAGGATCGCGATGCCATCAGCCCCATTGGACACCCGTTACCAGATCGAGACCCCGGAGGGCATCGACCTGCCGCTGCGCCCCGCTGGCCTTGCGCCTCGCGCATTGGCCTTTGCGTTCGACCTGGGCTTGCGCGGGCTGGTCATGGGCATCCTCATCGTCCCCCTGGCGTTGCTCGGCAACATCGGCATCGGCATCGGTTCGCTGCTGCTGTTCCTGGTCAGCTGGTGGTACATGGTGCTGTTCGAAGTGCTCAACCAGGGCTGCTCGCCAGGTAAACAGGTGATGGGCTTGCGTGTCGTCCAGGACGACGGCACACCCATCAGTTGGTCAGCCTCGTTGATTCGCAACCTGCTGCGTTTTATCGACATGCTGCCATTCGGTTATTTTCTCGGGGCAATCAGTTGCCTGAAGCATCCTCATTTCAAACGCCTCGGCGACCTGGCCGCCGGCACCCTGGTGATCTACCACGAACGCCCCCTGCCACGTCCGAAAGTGCCCCAGGCCGCCGCCCTGCGCTTACCCTTCGCCCTGGACCTCGACGAGCAGCGCGCCATTCTCGGCTTTGCCGAGCGCCAGGGTGAACTGTCCGCCGAGCGGGTTCACGAACTGGCGTCGATCCTCGCCACGCCCCTGCAAGTGTCTCCGGCCCGTGCCGTCGAGCAACTCAACGGCGTGGCCCGCGGCCTGATGGGGCCGACATGAAACAGAGCCTCTTCGAACAGCGTCACCAACCCCAATGGCAGGCCTTCACCGTGCAGCTGGAACAGTTGGAGCAGGGCAAGGCCAAGGCCAGTGACCTTGCCGACTTCCCCCACCAGTATCGACGCCTGTGCCAACACCTCGCCCTGGCTCAGGAGCGTGGCTACAGCAGTTACCTGGTGGACCCGCTGCAGCAATTGGCCCTGCGTGGCCATCAACAGTTGTATCGCCATCGCAGCCAATTGGCGGCGAAGGTATTGAGCTTCGTACTCGCGGACTTCCCGCGCCTGGTGCGCGCCCAGTGGCGCTTTGTATTGGCCGCCAGCCTGCTGTTCTTCGGCAGCCTGGTGGGCGTGGCATTGCTGGTGTTCCTGTTTCCCGACCTGATCTACAGCATCGTCAGCCCCCAGCAGGTGGCCGAGATGCAAAGCATGTACGACCCCGCTGCCAGCCACCTCGGGCGGGCCGCCGAGCGCGCATCCAGCGAAGACTGGATGATGTTTGGCTACTACGTGATGCACAACATCGGCATCGCCTTCCAGACCTTTGCCGCCGGCCTGTTCCTGGGCCTGGGCAGCGTGTTCTTCCTGATTTTCAACGGCCTGGTCATCGGCGCAATCTCCGGGCACCTCACCGAAATCGGCTACGGCCAGACGTTCTGGTCATTCGTGATCGGCCATGGTGCCTTTGAACTCAGCGCCATCGCCCTGGCCGGCGCAGCAGGCCTGCAGTTGGGCTGGGCGTTGATTGCCCCCGGGCAACTGACCCGTGGTGAATCCCTGAGGCTGGCGGCCCATCAAAGCGTGCAGATGCTCTGCGGTGTGATGGCGTTCCTCCTGATCGCAGCCTTTATCGAAGCCTACTGGTCCTCCACCACCAGCATTGCACCGTGGCTCAAATACCTCGTGGGCGCCCTGCTCTGGCTGCTGGTGGCCACGTACCTGATCTTTGCCGGACGGACTCACCATGCGCCTGAGTAATGCAAGCGTGGTGATTCGCCCTCGCACCTCCTGGGAGGCCATGGACCTTGGGGTGCTCATGGCCCAGGAACATCGTTGGTTGCTGATGGGCAGCTGGGCGTTGGTGACATTGCCGATTTACGCGTTGCTGACCGCACTGCTGTGGCGGTACCCCTCCATGGTCATGTTCCTGTTCTGGTGGTTGAAGCCGGCCTTTGATCGCCTGCCGCTGCATATCCTGTCCAAAGCCCTGTTTGCAGAAACGCCCGGTATCGGCCAAGCCGTGCGCCAATGGCCGCACCTGCTCAAAGGCCAACTGCTGGCCAGCCTGACCTGGCGGCGATTCAGCCTGAGCCGCAGCTTCGCAATGCCCGTCAGCCAACTCGAAGGCCTGGATGGCAAAGAGCGCCAACGCCGCCTCGGCGTATTGCAGCAACGCAACGCCGGGGCCGGGCGCTGGCTGACCCTTATCGGGATGCACCTGGAGATAGGCCTGTGGCTGGGTTGCCTGGCCCTGTTCTATTTATTCATCCCCCAACAACTCGAACTGGATTGGGACTGGCGAAGGCTGGCACTGGCAACCGGTTCAGAGGCGCTCTGGCTGGAACACCTGGGCAATGGGTTCTACGCACTGATCCTGGTGTTCTGGGAGCCTATCTACGTGGCATGCGGCTTCAGCCTTTACCTCAATCGCCGCACCGTGCTGGAAGCCTGGGACCTGGAGCTGGTGTTCCGCCGCCTGCGCCAACGCCTGGGCAGCGTGGCGCCGGTGGTATTGCTGATGATCGTGCTGGTATCAACCCCGTTCAGCCGCCCTGCCATGGCCGATGATGCGCCGCCGTCCAAACCAGTAACCACCCAGGCCGCCAGCCAGTCGATCAAGGCATTGCTGGACAAGCCCCCTTTCAAAAATCCGGAAACCGTCACCCGTTATCACTTCGGCGAAGAAAAACCCGCCGCAAGCGTCAAACACAAAGGTGACGGCAAACTGCCTGCCTGGTTGCAGGCATTGCTCGACAACCTCAACAGCAATGCCTTCAAGCACATCGCCGAGGGCGTCGAGATACTGCTTTGGAGCCTGTTGGCAGGTGGCATTGCCCTAGTGGTCTGGCGTTATCGCGACTGGCTGCACACCTTTGTCACCCGGCGCCGGCCACGCCAGCCCAAAACCGGCAAGCCCTTGCCGACGCAACTGTTCGGCCTGGAGCTGGGTGTTGAAACCCTACCGGACGATATCGCCAGCACCGCCGAGCGACTTTGGCCCACGCAGCCGCGGGAAGCGCTTGGCCTGCTCTATCGCGGCCTGCTCAGCCGGCTGTTGCACGACTTCAACCTGCCACTCAAGAGCGCGGACACCGAAGGCCAGGTCCTGGAACGTATTCAGCGATTGCAGCAGCCGCAGCTGCTGGCATTCAGTGACGAGCTGACTCGACACTGGCAAAACCTCGCGTACGGCCATCGCCTTCCCCCGGTCCAGGCTCAACAGCAACTGTGCAGTCACTGGCGCACCCTATTCAATTCGGGAGCGTCCCAATGAACCGGCCAATGTTGTGGATCGGCCTGCTGCTCGTGGGCCTGCTGGGGGTGGGGAGCTATTTCCTGTGGCGCAACGCGGTCCCCTACGACGAAGTCATCGACCACGGCCCCTCTCCAGAAGCCAGGGCCAACCCTTACCTGGCGGCGGAACACTTCCTGCGCCACCACGGCCTGAGCGTCCAACACGCCAATGGCCTGGAGCGCCTGGAGACCCTTCCCGCCCAGGGCAGCAGCCTATTGTTACTGGGGGAGCGCAGCAACATGTCGCCTCGCCAGGTCGAACAACTCCTGGAATGGGCCAAGGCCGGCGGCCACCTGCTGCTGGTAGCCGAAGCACTGTGGGACGATGAAAGCGGCAAAAGCGGCGATTTGCTGCTTGATCGCCTGCTTCTGCGGCAAACATTGAGTGATGAACCTGAAGAGCCCGCCAAGGCCCGCAAAAAGCTAGCTCCCGACCTGACAAAGCTCTATGTCGACAACGAAACCGCCCCGGCCTATTTCAGCTTCGACACTGACTTCAACCTCACCGACCCCAAGCACCTGGCGCAGTTTTCCGCCAATAGCGCGAAGTCCAGCCACCTGATGCAGCTCAAGCTCGGGCAAGGCAATGTGACGGTGGTCACCGACAGCGACCTGTGGAAATACCCGGCAATCGGCAAGCACGACAACGCCTGGCTGTTGTGGTACCTCAATCAAGGCACCGTAGTGACCTTGCTGTTCAACAGCGACGTGGATGACCTCTTCACCTTGTTGCTGCGCTACTTCCCCCAAGCCCTGGTGGCCCTCGTCGCACTGCTCGCCCTGGCGCTTTGGCACGCCGGCATGCGGCAAGGCCCGATACGCGCCCCCGCTCCCAAGGCGCGCCGGCAATTGCTGGAACACTTGCAGGCCAGCGCCGATTTCCTGCTGCGCCGCAGTGGCCAGGGTGCCCTGTTGCAAGCCTTGCAGCGCGACATCCTGCGCGCCGCCCGGCGCCGCCACCCAGGTTTTGAACACCTCGACACGGCTGAACAGCAGCAAGCCCTTGAACAGCTGACACGCCAACCCTCTTACGTCATCAGTCAGGCCCTCGGCCCACTTCCGGCAAAACGGCTTTCCAGTGCCGATTTCAGCCGGCAGGTGGCAAGCCTGCAAACCCTCAGGAACGCCCTATGAGCGAAAATTCCCCGGCACCGGCGCTGACAACCGACGCCCTGCACCTGGCAAGCCAGCAGGCACAGGCCCTGCGTGTTGAACTGCGCAAGGCGGTGATTGGCCAGGATCAAGTGATCGATGACGTGCTCACGGCACTGATCGCCGGCGGCCACGTATTGCTGGAAGGTGTGCCCGGCCTGGGCAAGACCTTGCTGGTACGTGCCCTGGCGCGGTGTTTTGGCGGTGAATTCGCGCGCATCCAGTTCACCCCGGACCTGATGCCCAGCGATGTTACAGGCCACGCCGTGTACGACCTGCACACCGAACAATTCAAGCTGCGCAAAGGGCCGCTGTTCACCCATCTGCTGCTGGCTGACGAAATCAACCGCGCCCCTGCCAAGACCCAGGCCGCCTTGCTCGAAGCCATGCAGGAGCGTCAGGTCACCCTGGAAGGGGAAGCACTGCCCATTGGCCAACCGTTCATGGTGCTGGCAACCCAGAACCCCATCGAACAGGAAGGCACCTACCCCTTGCCCGAGGCCGAACTGGACCGCTTCATGCTGAAGGTGCGCATGGACTACCCCGATGCCCAGCAGGAACTGGACATGGTGCGCGAAGTCACGCGCTCGTCCCGGGCCGACATGCTCGACGTACAGCCCCTGCGCACCGTGCTGCACGCCGACGATGTGCTGCAACTCCAGCAGATCGCCAGTGAGCTCGCCCTGGACGAGCAAGTCCTCGACTATGCCGTGCGCCTGGCACGCGCCACCCGCAGTTGGCCCGGCTTGACCATTGGCGCCGGCCCGCGTGCGTCCATCGCCCTGGTGCGCGGTGCCCGGGCCAGGGCCCTATTGCGCGGCGGCGAATTCGTCACCCCGGATGACATCAAGAGTTGCGCCTTGGCAGTCCTGCGCCACCGGGTCCGTATCGCCCCGGAACTGGACATCGACGGATTGGACGTGGACCAGGTGCTCAAGCAAATGCTCGATCAGATCCCGGCCCCTCGGCAGTGAGCCGCCCATGAAACCAACCCGCCTGCTGCTGACTTGGCTGGCTGTGCTGCTGGGCCTGAACACCCTGCTGGGCGCTGCCGCGGCATTGCAGCTTGAGGTGCCAGGCACCCTGCACTCAGTCGCCTGGGGGCTACTGCTGGCACTCTTGCTGTTGGCGTTGCTGGATGCCGTCCGCCTGCGCCGGCGCCCTTCCCCGCGCGTGCAACGGCAGATGCCCGGCAGCCTGGCACTGGGCCGTTGGGGCGAGGTACACCTAACATTTGCGCACGATTACCTCCAGCCCCTGAGCGTGCACGTATTCGACCACGTCCCCGACGGCCTGGGCGTGGAGAACATGCCCCAATCCATCGAGTTGCGTCCCGGCGAGCGCAGCGAGCTGGTGTATCGACTACGCCCCTTACGGCGCGGGCATTTCACCTTCAGTCGCTGCGAAGTCCACCTGCCAAGTCACTTGGGGCTTTGGGCGGCGCGACGTTTTATCGACGCCAGTGACGCCACCCGTGTCTACCCCGACTTTGCCCGCCTCTACGGTGCGCAACTCCTGGGGGTGGATAACTGGCTGAGCCAACTGGGGGTTCGCCAGTATCAACGACGCGGATTAGGCCTGGAGTTTCATCAACTGCGCGAGTTTCGCGAAGGCGACAGCTTGCGGCAGATCGATTGGAAGGCAACCGCTCGGCAACGTACGCCCATCGCCCGGGAGTACCAGGACGAGCGCGACCAGCAGATCGTGTTCATGCTCGATTGCGGCCGACGCATGCGCAGCCAGGATGGCGAGCTGTCGCATTTCGACCATGCGCTCAACGCCTGCCTGCTGCTCAGCTATGTTGCCTTGCGCCAGGGGGACGCGGTGGGGTTGTGCACCTTCGCCGGCGAGCGGCCGCGCTACCTCGCGCCGGTCAAGGGCAGCAGCCAGTTGAACCTGCTGCTGAATACGGTGTACGACCTGGACACGAGCCGACGCACGGCCGACTACGAGGCCGCGGCAAGCCAGCTGCTGGCCCGCCAGAAACGTCGTGCATTGGTGATCGTGGTGACCAACCTCAGGGATGAGGACGATGACACGCTGCTGAGTGCCGTCAAGCGAATCGGCCGCCAGCATCGGGTGCTGGTGGCGAGCTTGCGTGAGGAAGTACTCGATCAACTGCGCCAGGCCCCGGTGCAGACCTTGCCCGAAGCCCTGGCTTACAGCGGGACCATCGACTACCTCAATACCCGGAATGAACTGCACGACCGCCTGACCGCCCACGGCCTGTCGGTGCTGGACACGTCGCCATCGGAACTGGGAGCGGATCTGGTGACACGCTACCTGGGCTGGAAAAAAGCCGGGGTATTTTGAAACAACGCACACGGGCACGGCTGGGGTAGCCCCCTCACCGTACCCTGAACGCGTTGGATCTAGGCGGAAGCCTGTACGTGGTCAAAACTGAAGTAATGCGACAGGAGGCTAATCAGTTGCCCGTACTCCAAGGGCGCAGGGGACACGCTGAAACCCGAATCGTAGTATTGCGGGTTGATATCTTCGCGGCTCCATAAGCAGGTTGCAGTGAGATCAACCACATGGACGCCAGCGTCCGGCCCTGGCATCTTCAAGCGCAACTCGAAGTCAACGCCGACCATCATGGGCAACTGGCTGATCAGCATGAGCCCGTCTTGCGAGACGTTACCTAAAAAGCCAATGGGCTTGTCGGTAAGGCGATTAAAGACTTGCAGGAAACAAGGTAACTGATGCCGCTCGATCCGTCGGTCGGTAAACATGATGAGATCGCCATCCAGTGGCCATGACTTTGGCCGTGCCAATGATTCGGAACGAGCAATATCGCTCGCTCTCCCTGGATTTCGACGTGACAACAACACCGCGCTTGTCACTGGACAACTGCCGAATCCGGGCCCTGCATTCGTTCGAATAGAAACTTGTACAAACGAACATTCAAAGAATAGCCCAAGACTGGCAGCAGGCCAGCTATTAAATGACGAATATCATCACAATGACGCCGGACGTGCCTGTGCGGTGCTCGCTCCGGGGTAATGTCCCAGCTGCTGCAAGGTATCAAGCCGCGCGCGGGCACGGTACGCGTACTCGCTCGACGGGTATTGGTTGATGATGAATTGGTAGGTCTGCACCGCATCGACAAACAATTTCTGCCGCTCCAGGCACTGTCCGCGCAACATCGAAACTTCCGGCTGCACATACCGCCGGGTGCGGCTTTCACGATCGACCTGGGACAACTCCAAGGTCACGCGCTCGCAATCGCCGACCTTATAGGCGCGGTAGGCGTTGTTCAAATGGTGGTCCATCGACCAGCGGGTACAGCCGACAACACTGACGGCCAGGGCAGCAATGAGCAAAATTCGCATGAGGGTTCTCCTGTCTTGTGCAATGTATCGACCCCTCGCCCGAAATCTTCAAGGTTGTTCGTAATCAGCCACGGCGAAAACAAGTCAATCGTCGATAAGTAGTGCAAACGAACAATGACTACAACGAAAGAGCATAGTAGCCTTCCCCAGCGCTTGAACTCAGGAGTCTGTGCATGTCCGTCCGTCGTACCAAAATCGTCGCCACCCTTGGCCCGGCCAGTAACTCGCCGGAAGTCCTCGAACAGCTGATTCTGGCTGGTTTGGACGTTGCCCGTCTGAACTTCTCCCACGGCACCCCAGACGAGCACAAGGCTCGCGCCAAGCTGGTGCGTGACCTGGCCGCCAAGCACGGCCGCTTCGTGGCACTGCTGGGTGACCTGCAAGGCCCGAAAATTCGAATCGCCAAATTTTCCAACAAGCGTATCGAGCTGAAGATCGGTGACCCGTTCACCTTCTCCACCAGCCACCCGCTGACCGAAGGCAACCAGCAAGTCGTGGGTATCGACTACCCGGACCTGGTCAAGGACTGCGGCGTCGGCGACGAGCTGCTGCTGGACGACGGTCGCGTCGTGATGCGCGTCGACACCGCCACTCCGACTGAACTGCACTGCACCGTGATCATCGGCGGCCCGCTGTCGGACCACAAAGGCATCAACCGTCGCGGCGGTGGCCTGACGGCTCCAGCCCTGACTGAAAAAGACAAGGCCGACATCAAGCTCGCCGCCGAAATGGAAGTGGACTACCTCGCCGTGTCCTTCCCGCGCGACGCCGCCGACATGGAATACGCCCGTAAACTGCGCGACGAAGCCGGCGGCACCGCCTGGCTGGTGGCGAAGATCGAACGCGCCGAAGCCGTGGCCGATGACGAAACCCTCGACGGCCTAATCAAGGCCTCCGACGCCGTGATGGTTGCCCGTGGTGACCTGGGTGTGGAAATCGGTGACGCCGAGCTGATCGGTATCCAGAAGAAGATCATCCTGCACGCACGCCGCCATAACAAAGCGGTGATCGTCGCGACCCAGATGATGGAGTCGATGATCCAGAACCCGATGCCGACCCGCGCCGAAGTGTCCGACGTGGCCAACGCCGTGCTCGACTACACCGACGCCGTGATGCTCTCGGCGGAAAGTGCTGCCGGCCCGTACCCGCTGGAAGCAGTGCAAGCGATGGCGCGTATCTGCGTCGGCGCCGAAAAGCACCCAACCAGCAAGACCTCCAGCCACCGCATCGGCAAAGAGTTCGAAAGCTGCGACCAGAGCATCGCCCTGGCCGCCATGTACACCGCCAACCACTTCCCGGGCGTGAAGGCGATCATCGCCTTGACCGAAAGTGGCTACACGCCGTTGATTATGTCGCGCATCCGTTCCTCGGTGCCGATCTACGCGTTCACCCCACACCGCGAAGCCCAGGCTCGCGCGGCAATGTTCCGTGGCGTGTACACCGTACCGTTCGACCCGGCTTCGCTGGCACCGAATGAAGTCAGCCAGGCAGCCATCGACGAGCTGGTCAAGCGCGGCGTCGTGGAGAAAGGCGACTGGGTCATCCTGACCAAGGGCGACAGCTACCACACCACCGGTGGCACCAACGGCATGAAGATCCTGCATGTGGGCGACCCGCAGGTCTGAGTGACGCGCTGAAAAACAAAAGCCCCGCCATGTGAATGGCGGGGCTTTTTGCATTTCAAACTGGCTGATGTGCTGGCTTGGCGGGCCCCTTCGCGGGCAAGCCCGCTCCCACATTTTGACCAGTCTCTTATAAACAAATAACA
>NZ_JANLGL010000469.1:0-760 GCF_024655625.1 Pseudomonas sp. 18.1.10 | reverse complement strand
TTTTGACCGAGTTCCAACTTTGGAATGCAGTCAAAAATGTGGGAGCGGGCTTGCTCGCGAAGGGGGCAACTCGGTCTCTGCCCTATACCCAAACCGCATCCCACAGTGGATAGTCGCCAATGCGCTCCACCAACCCCGCTCGCAATGGGTTGGCTACCACATACCGAGCCATCTTCACCAAGTCATCTTCCTTGCGCAGTGCCCGGTCATGAAAACTGGATTGCCAAAGCCTGCCTTTGCGCCCCGTGGCACCATTCACGGTTCGAGTGCTTTTGGATTTCACCTGACACATTAAGTCGCCCAATGAGCCCTTTTGCAGCTCCATCAGCCAATGGAAGTGATCGGGCATCACCACCCACGCCAGAGACTTCGCCAATCCTTGATATTGAGCGAGTCTGAATTGCCAAACCACCAGGCGACCCAAATGAAAGTCGTCAAATATCGGCACTCGTTCATGAGTGTTGGTGGTAATCAGGTAGATGCGGTTGGGTTCGCTGAACCGCCCGATGCGCAGGCGGTGTGAGGTCGCGAGATCAGGCATTCCATGGCCTCTCTTCAGTGGGGGTTCTGAGAGGCTAGATCCGGGTGGTTGATACTGATCGGCAGGCTTTTGGCAGGATGTGTCTGGGAGGGCGCTTTCGCGAGCAAGCCCGCTCCCACAGGGGATTTGCGGTGTTCATACATTGTGTGTCTGGCACAAAACCCCTGTGGGAGCGGGCTTGAACTGGTCAAGTAATCTTGGACACCGATTAAGGTTCAC
>NZ_JANLGL010000468.1:0-773 GCF_024655625.1 Pseudomonas sp. 18.1.10 | reverse complement strand
TCAGCCAGCAGATGTGTGTTCTGACACACCGCCTTCGCGAGCAAGCCCGCTCCCACATGGGTTGTGCTGGTCTTTAGAGGGTCGCTATCAGAGCCGGCCCAAACGCTTCCTTGAGAAACCCCGGGGCGATGTAGCGCTCGTAGTGCGCCTCGGACAACAGGAAAAACTCGCGGTCAATCGCATCCCGCAGGTCGGCCAGCTGCCGCTCACGAAACTCCGGTTGCAACACCAAACCATACGCCTCCAACTTGGAAATCACCCGCGCCCCCCGGGCAATCAACTGGTACGCCCAGCAATACGGCGACTGGTGCGGCACAAAGCGGATCTTGCGGTTCTCCAGTTGCTGGCGCAGCAGGTGCGCGTCGAACACCTCCAGCTTGCTGGCCATCACCTGCACCAGCAATTGCTCCAGGCGCCGCCACACCGCCTGTTTTTCCTCGGCGTTGTAGCCGTTCCACTGGATCACTTCGTGGTGGTAACGCTTGCAGCCCCGGCAGACCAGGTCCCCGTAGACGGTGGAGCACAGGCCGATGCAGGGGGTCTTGATGGTTTGATTGGGCATAAAGGTAATTGGCAGAGTGTGTAGAACACCGCGGACCCAATGTGGGAGCGGGCTTGCCCGCGAAAGCGGTGTGTCAGTCACCGGATGCATCAACTGACAGATTGCATTCGCGAGCAAGCCCGCTCCCACATTTTTTGGATCTGTGTGGTTGATTAGTCCCAGCTCAGCGCGCCGCCAGTCTGGTACTCGATCACACGGGTCTCGAAGAAGT
>NZ_JANLGL010000467.1:0-802 GCF_024655625.1 Pseudomonas sp. 18.1.10 | reverse complement strand
CCCGCTCCCACATTTGAAGGTATTCGCAATTCAAACTGTGGGAGCGGGCTTGCCCGCGAAGGCGGCCTGTCAGTCAACACAGATGCAGCAGACCCACCGGGTTCTGCCGGGGTGGTTGAAAATCAGCGAAATGTTGCCAGATGTTAAACCGCCAGATTGTCTGCATACGGTGCGTTAGCCTTGCTTTCCCACCGACAACAAGGACGCGTCATGCAACGTAAAGTGATTAATCCCACAACCGTATTCAACTCCCTTCAATACGGCTTCAGCCAGGCTATCGAAGTACCTGATGGGCGGCGCATCCTGCTTTCCGGTCAGGTGGGCGTGGATAGTGCGGAACGCACGGTCGGCCCGGGCATCGCTGAGCAGACGGCTACTGCCCTGGACAATATCGAAAAGGTCCTGGCCGAAGTCGGTGGCGATCTGTCCCATGTGGTCATGCTGCGCCTGTATATCGTTGAGTCTGTGCGGGATCAGCAGGAGCCGATTGCCCAGGCGTTGCGCGAGCGTTTCCCGCGCAACCCGCCGCCGTCGTCGTGGGTCATTGTCAGCGGGTTGTCGTTGCCGCAGTGGTTGATCGAGATCGAAGCGGAGGCAGTGGTGGGCGTTGGCTTGCCTGAGGTCGCGGTGGGTCAAACAAAATCTCTTTGACAGTTACACCGCCATCGCAGGCAAGCCAGCTCCCACATTTGAAGGTATTCGCAATTCAAACTGTGGGAGCGGGCTTGCTCGCGAATGCGGTGGATCAGCCAATACCTACTTCACTGACACACCGCTTTCGCGAGCAAGCCCGCTCCCACAT
>NZ_JANLGL010000466.1:0-825 GCF_024655625.1 Pseudomonas sp. 18.1.10 | reverse complement strand
AAAATGTGGGAGCGGGCTTGCTCGCGAATGCGGTGTATCAGTCACACATGTACTGGCTGACACACCGCCTTCGCGAGCAAGCCCGCTCCCACATTTGGATTGGGCCCCATCGGATTGGCTGCGTGACCCAGTAGAAACCCGCAGAAATTTCCGACAGCGTTTTAGGGTTGTCCCTCGGAAGATGGCTGCCTAATCTTCGGCGGTCGCTGCAAATTCAGCGACCGGGTTTCGCAGCCCGGTTAAACTCTAGACGCACAGCGTCCACCTCAGATAGCGGGCGCTTTTTTATGCCTGATGTTATGGCGGCTGTGCGCGGGATACCTTCGGGTATGCCGGGTGCCTAGAGTCCCGGTCTGCGAACCTGCGTACAGCTGCCACCCGATTATCGTTTCGCAGCGATGGGTGGTGACTCCAATACTCTAGGAGCTTTGCCATGATCAAAGACAGTCCGAATCCGCCGTTAGACTCAACCGCGTTTCACGCCTCTGCTCATCGAGCGATTAACCACTATCTGCATCCGTCTGAGAAACCAGAGCCTTCTGCTGACGGCCATGGCTTGTTTACCGTGCGTGAAGGCTTAGACGCCGAGACGCTGTTGACCAACGCATCGGAGGATCTTGAGTCAGCTCAAGCACTGGCCAGCCATTTGGCTTTTGAGGTCGACGGTAATCCTCGCAGCGTAGCGCTGGGGATTTCCCGAATGCTGGAGGGAATTCAGTTGTTGGTCGAGAAGGCACTGACCCTCAAACAGGCCTGAAGACGGGCACGGTAAAATGTGGGAGCGGGCTTGCTCGCGAATGCGGTGTATCAGTCACACATGTACTG
>NZ_JANLGL010000465.1:0-832 GCF_024655625.1 Pseudomonas sp. 18.1.10 | reverse complement strand
TTGACTGCATTCCAAAGTTGGAACTCGGTTAAATGTGGGAGCGGGCTTGCTCGCGAAGGCGGCCTTAAAGACAACACCCATTACTGCTCATACAATGCCCGCTGCCTTGTAGGAGACATCCATGACCACCCGCCCCGCCACCCCTCGCAAACCCCGCGCCCGCAGCCAGGCGCGGATCGACGCGATCCTCGACGCCGCCCGCACCTTGCTGGCCGCCGAAGGCGTGGCCGGTTTGTCGATCTACAGCGTGGCCGAGCGCGCGCAGATCCCGCCGTCGTCGGTGTATCACTTTTTCGCCAGCGTACCGGCGCTGCTGGAAGCGTTGACGGCGGATGTCCACGCCGCCTTCCGCGCGGCGATTCAGGCGCCCATCGACCACGCTTCACTCAAGCACTGGCGGGACCTGTCCTACATCGTTGAACAGCGCATGCTGACCATCTACGACCACGACGCCGCCGCGCGCCAGTTGATCCTGGCGCAGCATGGGCTGACGGAAGTGACCCAGGCGGATCGTCAGCATGATCTGGAACTGGGCGACTTGATGCTGGCCGTGTTCAACCGTCACTTCGATGTGCCGACACTGCCGAGTGATGTGGATGTGTTTGCCTTGGCGCTGGAGCTGAGCGACCGCGTGTATGCGCGCTCGGTGCATCAGCATGGCTTGATTACGCCGCGCATGGCGGAGGAAGGGATGCGGGTGTTTGATGCGTATGTGGGGCTGTATTTGCCGGCTTATCTGCCTAAGCGTTGAGCCTTGTGGTGGCTGGACGGGCCTCTTCGCGAGCAAGCCCGCTCCCACACTTGACCGAGTTCCAACTTTGGAATGCAGTCA
>NZ_JANLGL010000464.1:0-860 GCF_024655625.1 Pseudomonas sp. 18.1.10 | reverse complement strand
GCGGTGGGTCAGCCGACGAATCTATTGACTGACACGCCGCCTTCGCGAGCAAGCCCGCTCCCACATGGGTTTTGCGGTGTCTATTGAGTTTTTACCAAGGTCGGCTCTGCGCTGTACTCCTCGGGAAACAGCTTTTTCAACTGCGCCACCTTCGGCAAGTCATTGATCACGATGTACGGGTAAGACGGGTTCTCGGTGAGAAAGTCCTGATGGTAGGCCTCCGCCGGATAGAACGGCTTGCCCATCTCGATCCGGGTCACAATCGGCTTGTCGAAGGACTTGGCGGCATCCAGCTGCGCGATATAGGCCTGGGCCACCTTCTGCTGCTCGGCATCCTGCGCAAAGATCGCCGAACGGTACTGCGTGCCAGTATCCGGCCCCTGGCGGTTGAGTTCTGTCGGGTTGTGGGCCACCGAGAAGTAGATCTGCAACAGCTTGCCGTAGCTGATCTTGCTCGGATCGAAGGTGACGGAGACCGCCTCGGCATGGCCGGTATCGCCCGCGCTGACAGACTCGTACTGCGCCGTGCCCGCCGTGCCGCCGTCATAGCCGGAGACCGCGTTCTTGACACCCTGCACGTGCTGGAAAACCCCTTGTACGCCCCAGAAGCAGCCGCCGGCGAAGACCGCCGTTTGCAAGTTGGCCGAGGCTGGCAGGTCCAGGGCGGGTGGTGCGATGACGACGGCATCGTCGGAAGAACCGAAGGAAAACGCCTGGGCCTGGCCGATAAAGCCAACCAACACCAGTACAGGTAGCAATTTGAGAACTTTCATAAATCTCACTCCAGAACGCGGTCAACTGTGGGAGCGGGCTTGCTCGCGAAAGCGGTGGGTCAGTCAGCATTTCAGTGGCTGACACAC
>NZ_JANLGL010000463.1:0-956 GCF_024655625.1 Pseudomonas sp. 18.1.10 | reverse complement strand
ACCCACCGCATTCGCGAGCAAGCCCGCTCCCACACAAGCCCGCTCCCACATTTTGATCTCTGGTGATCTTAGGAATGTGGCGGCTTAGCCCTTCATGCTCACATGCAACCGCGCAATCGCCTGGGCATGCAACTGACACACCCGACTCTCACTCACCTCCAGCACCACCCCAATCTCACGCAAGTTGAGCCTCTCGTGATGACACAGCGCAAGCAGCAGCCGTTCCCGCGCGGGCAGGGCGTCGATGGCGCGGGTCAGGTCGGCGCGGTTGCGTTCGTTGAGCAGTTCGGCGAACGGCGTTTGCAGGCGCGAGCTGGAGCCTTCGCTGTGTTCTTCGTCGATATCGTCGAAGGGCAGCATCTGGCTGCCGTTGGTGTCGTCGAGCACCTTCTGGTAGTCGGCCAGCGTCAGGCCCATGGCCGAGGCCACTTCACGCTCCTTGGCCGGGCGGCCGAGGTTCTGTTCGACGCGGTGCATCGCTTCTTCCACCGCCCGCGCATTGCGCCGCACGCTGCGGGGCACCCAGTCGCGGGTGCGCAACTCGTCGATCATCGCCCCGCGAATGCGCTGGGAGGCGAAGGTGGCGAAGGTCGCGCCGACATTCAAGTCATAGCGCGTCATGGCATCGAGCAAGCCGATGCTGCCGGCCTGGATCAAGTCGTCCAGTTCAATATTGGACGGCAACCGGGTCTTCAGCCCGAGCGCCTGGCGCCGGACCATGGGCAGGTACTGCTGGAGCACTTCCTGCTGGTTTATCTTGCCCTGTGCCGTATACATCGTGTGCGCCTGCGAAAGACAGAAAATCCACGGGATTATTACTGCTGGGGTGGGTGCCCTAAGCGCAGAACAGCCCTGTGGCAGGCAATGTATTCAGTGCTTAGCTCTCGCAGATAACACAGAGCCAAATGTGGGAGCGGGCTTGTGTGGGAGCGGGCTTGCTCGCGAAAGCGGTGGAT
>NZ_JANLGL010000462.1:0-963 GCF_024655625.1 Pseudomonas sp. 18.1.10 | reverse complement strand
GGCGGAGTGTCAGTCACAGGCACTTCAACTGAACGACCGCATTCGCGAGCAAGCCCGCTCCCACAGGGGATCTTCACTGTTTTCAATTCTGGTGTTTGCAACCTGTTGAATTTTGTCGAGGCTATTTATGTTTGATTACTCTGCACGTCCAGAACTGCTCAAAGGCCGGGTGATCCTGGTCACCGGCGCCGGTCGCGGGATTGGCGCGGCGGCGGCAAAAACCTACGCCGCCCACGGCGCCACCGTGCTGTTGCTGGGCAAGACCGAAGCCAACCTGGCCCAGGTGTATGACGAAATCGAAGCGGCCGGCCAACCTCAGCCGGTGGTGATCCCGTTCAACCTGGAGACCGCCCTGCCCCATCAATACGATGAGCTGGCCGCAATGATCGAAAAGGAGTTCGGCCACCTCGACGGCCTGCTGCACAACGCCTCGATCATCGGCCCACGTACGCCGATCGAGCAGTTGTCCGGTGAGAACTTCATGCGCGTGATGCACGTGAACGTCAACGCGATGTTCATGCTGACCAGCACCTTGCTGCCGCTGCTCAAGCTGTCCCAGGATGCGTCGGTGGTGTTTACCTCCAGCAGTGTCGGGCGCAAGGGCCGGGCTTACTGGGGCGCTTATGGCGTGTCGAAGTTTGCGACTGAGGGCCTGATGCAAACCCTGGCCGATGAGCTTGAGGATGTGGCAGCGGTACGCTCCAACAGCATCAACCCAGGTGGCACACGCACCAGCATGCGCGCCCAGGCCTATCCGGGGGAAAACCCGATGGAGCGGCCGGCGCCGGAAGAGATCATGCCGGTGTACCTGTATCTGATGGGGCCGGACAGCACTGGCATCAATGGCCAGGCGTTCGACGCGCAATAGTCCCTGACACACCACAAAACTAAATGTGGGAGAGGTCTGTGTGGGAGCGGGCTTGCTCGCGAAAGCGGAGTGTCAGCCAGCAAACCTGGCCCTGA
>NZ_JANLGL010000461.1:0-1069 GCF_024655625.1 Pseudomonas sp. 18.1.10 | reverse complement strand
ATGCACGCACCTCGGTCTGTCAGTCATACCGAGGTGATGCTATCGCAGGCAAGCCAGCTCCCACATTTTCAGATCTTCACTGAATTCGAGGATCAGTTTTTGTAGTCGGTATCCGTACGCTCCAACTGCCGGATCAACGCATTCCAATGCCGCGCCACACCCGGCCCATCACCGCTGGCAAACACCTTGGCCTGTTGCTCGACCTTTTCCACCACCTCCTTGGGCGGGAAGATCAACTCCGCATTCCCCGCCGCCTGCGCCGCCACCTGGATATTGCACGCACGCTCCAGCTGCTGCAGTTGCTGGAACGCATGCTCGACACTCACACCCGCCGTCAGCAGCCCGTGGTTGCGCAGGATCATCACGCTCTTGTCACCCAGGTCCGCCACCAACCGCTCGCGCTCGTCCAGGTCCAGGGCCACACCCTCGTAACCGTGGTACGCCACGCGCCCGGAGAAACCGATGGAGTGCTGGGAGATCGGCAGCAAGCCGTCCTTCTGCGCCGACACCGCAATGCCGTCGCGGGTGTGGGTGTGCAGCACCGCTTGCAGGTCATGGCGAGCGCCGTGGATGGCGCTGTGGATCACGTAGCCGGCGTAGTTGATGCCAAGGCCAGTCGGGTCATCGACGATGGTGCCGTCGAGATCGACCTTGACCAGGTTGGAAGCGTTGATTTCATCGAACAACAAGCCAAAGGCGTTAATCAGGAAATGCTCGTCCGGGCCCGGCACGCGGGCGGAGAAGTGGGTGTAGATGTGGTCGGTCCACTTGTACAAGGCCGCCAGGCGATACGCGGCGGCCAGCTTGACGCGCACTTCCCATTCTTCCGGAGTGACGCGCTGGCGAACAGTGTTGGAAACGCTGGAAATCGAGGTGACGCTGCTCATGGCAAAACTTCCTGGATGGCCTTAAGGACTTCCAGGCAAGCCTAGGGGATGGATATAAATAATAAAAAGCACATTTTAATCTAAGCTAATTATTATTTTTTTTCATAACCGAACCACACCACAAAACCAAATGTGGGAGCGGGCTTGTGTGGGAGCGGGCTTGCTCGCGAAAGCGGTGGATC
>NZ_JANLGL010000460.1:0-1071 GCF_024655625.1 Pseudomonas sp. 18.1.10 | reverse complement strand
AATGCGGAGTGTCAGTCAATACAGCTGATACTGACACACCGCATTCGCGAGCAAGCCCGCTCCCACATTTGATCTCCGGTGTTTTCAGGGGATGTTTTCCACAATCTTCTTGCCCATGCTGATCCGCGGTTCCACGCCATACCCCAGCGCCTCGTAAAACCCCGTCACCGCATCATTGCCACTGGTGATCTGCAGGTTGATCTTCATGCAACCCAGGGCCGTCAACGCCTGTTCCGCATGGCGCACCAGCGAAGAACCCAAGCCATGCCGCCGATAGTCGGCGTGTACCGCCACTGAATACAGCCAGCCACGATGGCCGTCATAGCCCGCGAGAATCGTGCCGACCACCGTCTTTTTATCCGTCGCGACAAAAAACAGCCCGTCGTTGACCGCCAGCTTTTTATCAATCGCCAGGGCCGGCGAGTTATGCGCCGTGTCATACCCAAAGGCCTGTTGCCACAACGCCACCACTTGCGCCCGGTGCTGACGGTCGCGATACGGCCCGATGGGATGGCGGGACAACAACGTCTTCTCCATCACCAAGGTCCGTTCATTCCCGTGGTAGACGTCGCGCACCGTGTGAAACCCCAGCGCGGTATAGAACGGCTCGGCCGTCAGTGAAGACGGCACGCTCAACACCGTCACCCCGGCCTGGCGGGCGCGCAGTTCAATCTCGCTCATCAGCAACCGGCCAATGCCCTGCCCTTGCAGCGCCGGGTTGACGAACACCGAGCGGACCACGTTGGCCTCCAGCGCTGCCGTGGCCACGATAACGTCGTCCTGCATCGCCACCAGCACCACCCGGCGTGTCAGCAAGGCGATGACCGCATCGGGGGTGAAGTTGCTCGCGACCCGGGCGATCACGTCCGCTGGGTAATCCTTCGCGTTGCTGCTGTGCAGGGCCGCCAGGATGACCTGGCTGATGCCTTCGGCATCGGCGGGTTGGGCGAGACGGACGGCGGTAGGCATGATTCCTCCTGGCTGACGGCGCTTTAGCAAACGCCACAATACCAATGTGGGAGCGGGCTTGCTCGCGAAAGCGGTGGGTCAGCCAATGACTCTGTTGACTGA
>NZ_JANLGL010000045.1:8867-36358 GCF_024655625.1 Pseudomonas sp. 18.1.10 | reverse complement strand
GCGCAGTGTCAGCCAATGCATCAGGCGACTGAACCACCGCTTTCGCGAGCAAGCCCGCTCCCACACAAGCCCGCTCCCACATTATTTGTTTTTACAGGGTTTTATTGGGTTGCCAGGTTAGAACGTGTATTCCAGCACCCCCATCACCGACGTCTGCAAGCGCCGCTCCACAATCGGGCTCTTGCCCGCTTCATCCGCCAGGTATTGCACGTCGAGCAAGGTTGAGAACTGGGTGTGCTCGCTGATCGGCAAACTCCACACCAGGTTCATGCCGTTGCTGATATTGCCTGCGCCGGCCTTGTAGGCCTTGAACCGGCTTTGGGCGGCCTGGCCGGTGGTCACACCGTACCAGGTCTGCAGGTATTCACGGTCGCCAAAGTGGCTGCTGAGGCTGGCATCGACCGAGCCGTAGCGGCCGTCATAGAGGTTGGTGCCCAGGCTCAGTTCCAGGTGGGTATAGGCCTTGCCAGTGTCCTTGTGGTCATCGTCCTTGAGTGCGTGTTCCAGGGTTGCACCGACGATGGCGCCGCCGAGGTTGTAGCTGGCGCTCACGCCTAGTTGCGCGCGGGATTTGATTTCGCCCATGCCTTTGAGGCGCTTGGAGCCGGCATGCATCGACTCGTTTTTATCCTTGCGTGAAGCGCTGGCGCCGATATAGGTGCTGAAGCTCAGGGCGTTGCCTTCGTAGCCCCAGCCCAGGCCCTTGTCGGTGTCGAGGAAAATCCCCCAGGGGCTGACGATTTTGCCGCCCAGCAGCGGCGCGGTCATGCGTTCGTCGCTGCCGCTGTAGCGTGGCGCATTGGCGACGCCGGCCTTGAGGCTGTACTGCCAGTCTTCGGCAATGGCAGGCTCGGTGGCAGCCAGCAGGCACAACGAGGAAAGGGACAGGCATAGGTTTCTAGAGCGCATCAGGGGGTCGTCCGTGTTAAAGGTTCAGGGGTGGGTGAGGCGAATGAGTGCGTTTGAAGGCGTAGCCCGACGCGCTGAGGCCATTGATCTGGCGGCTCACGGTGTCGCCCAGGCCATAGCCGTTACCGGCCAGTACGGCGTGGGCGTTGTCGACGGGTAGCAGGATGTAGTCGGTCAGCGGTTCGTCGTGCAATTGGCCACGAATCACCAGGAAGCCTTGCTCCAGGCGCACGTTGATACCGGTCAGCGGCGCGTCGGGCTCGTGTGTGTTGAGCACCTGATAGGTGCCGATGGTGTCGGCCCAGGCCTGGGGCAAGGGCGGCGGGTCGATGCGCTCACCGATCGCAATACGTTGGCCGTGGCTGCGGGCGGTAAGCATTTGGCGGCCTTGCACGGTGACCATGTCCAATTGCACGCGGCCGAGTTCGCCGAGGTCCTTGAACCACAGGCCGAGCACGCGTTTTTGTGCGCGCAACCAGCCTTGTTCGTCGCGCAGCAGTTCGAAATCGAACCCGGCCAGTTCGCCGGACAAGCGGCCCCGGTCATCGCGGATGCGGAACACGCCCCAGGCAGTGGCATAGAACCCGGCCAGGCGCTTGCGGTCGAGGGCGGCTGGTACATGGCGCAGTTTCAACCCGTGGTTGGGTGTCTCGCAGCCGTCGCCACACACGGCTTCTCCGGTTTGCGCCTGAAGCATCAGGCGCAAGGCATCGGTGGCCAGGCGGGCGACCAGGTCTTCGGCGTTGCTGTCGTTGGCCATGATGATGACCGCCAGTTGCTGGTCGGGCAGCAAGCTCAGCTGTGCAGCAAAATCATCACCGCCGCCGCTGTGCTGGTAAGTGCGCACGCCGGGGCCGACCGGTTCATCGCCGCAAGGGGCGAGGAACCAGCCGAGGCCCATCTGGCAATCGAAGTCGAGGGCGTTGCCGGTGTTTTGTTGGGTGAACATGGCGTCGATGGAGCGCGCGCTCAGCAAGCGCTTGCCTTTGTACAGGCCTTGGGCGAAGAGCATGTTCACGAAGTGACTGAGGTCCTTCGGGCTGGCCCATAGCCCCCCGGCAGCCAGGTCGCGCACCTGGGCATCGCTGCTGGCGCTGCCCTCCTGATAGCCCATGGCGCGGTAGCCCGTGACCGCGCCGGTACCGATAAAGCTCGACTGGTTCATTTCCAGGGGTTTGAGCACGCTGTATTGCAATTGGGCTTCAAAGCTTTTGCCGGTGCTGCGCTCAATGGCGGCGCCCACCAGCGCATAGCCAAGGTTGGAGTACGCCACTTGCGAGCCCGGCGGGCTGCTGAGCCACACGCCGGACATGCGCATTGGCATCAGGCCCATGGCGAACGTGCTGTGCAGGTCGCGCAGGTGCTCGCTGGGCAGGCCGGACTGGTGGCTCAGCAGGCGACGCAAGGTGATATCGCGGTCTGCCGCGTCCTGGTCGGGATGAAAGCGCGAGCGCACATGGAATTCGCTCAGGGTTTGCTGGATCGGCTCATCCAGCCCCAGGCGCTGTTGCTCGACCAATTGCAGCGCCGCCGTGGCGGTGAGCAGTTTGGCGATGCCGCCAGCACGAAATGCGGTATTGGGGGTGACCGGCACACCGTGGGCCTTGTCGGCCAGGCCGAAGCCGCGGGCCCAGATCAGTTCCTGGCCGTTGACCAGGGCAATCGACAACCCGGCGACATTCTGCCGGGCCATCTCTTGGGGAATGCGTGATTGCAGGTACCGAAGGATCGCGCCGTAGTCACCCTTTTGGATGCGCGGCGCGGCCGGCGGCTGCCCCTGGCAACCGACGCTGCCGAGCAGGCAACCCAGCAGCGCGATACTGCGCAATGTGCGGAACATGAAGAGCACCCGGATGATGGTGTGGATGCTCGAATGCTAGGGGCGCGACGGCTGCCGGTCTTTGAGGGCTTTGTCGGGAAACTGTCAAAGACTGTGAAAGCTGCTGCGCCTGGGGTCAGTGCAAGACGCGCTGGAGGAACTGGCGCGTGCGTTCCTGCCTCGGCGCATTGACCACCTGACGCGCATCACCGACTTCGCAAATCCGCCCGTTGTCGAAGAAGGCGATACGGTCTGCGGACTCGCGGGCGAAGGCAATGTCGTGGGTCACCATGATGAGCGTCATGCCCGAACCCTTGAGTTTGCGGATGGTATCCAGCACTTCGCCGACCAGTTCCGGGTCGAGCGCAGACGTCACTTCGTCGAACAGCATGTACTCGGGTTGCATGGCCAGGGCGCGGGCAATTGCCAGTCGCTGCTGCTGGCCCCCCGACAAGCTTGCCGGACGCATGTCGGCGCGGTTGTCGAGCCCGACGAACGCTAGGTGCTCAAGCGCCAGTTGCAGCGCCTGGGCCTTGGGGATCTTCTTGACCAGGCGCGGTGCCAGGGCCACGTTTTCCAGTGCGGTGAGGTGGGGGAACGCATTGTACTGTTGAAACACGATGCCGAGCCTTTGGCGCAGCTTGTTCAAGTCGGTGCCCTTGGCGTGCACATTCGTGCCATCCACCAGGATGCTGCCGCCTTGTATCGGCTCCAGGCCATTGATGCACTGCAGCAAGGTGGACTTGCCGGAGCCACTGGCACCAATCAG
This sequence comes from Pseudomonas sp. 18.1.10, assembly GCF_024655625.1. Taxonomy (NCBI): domain Bacteria; kingdom Pseudomonadati; phylum Pseudomonadota; class Gammaproteobacteria; order Pseudomonadales; family Pseudomonadaceae; genus Pseudomonas; species Pseudomonas sp. 18.1.10. Next base: position 32,861 of record NZ_JANLGL010000045.1, on the reverse strand, counting down.
GCATAACACCTCGCCCTTGTGGATCGTCAGGTTGACGCCCTTGATCACTTCAACAGGGCCAAAGCTTTTGCGGACATCCTTGATATCAATCATGGTGCATTACCTTTTCGAGATGGCGGCTGTAGCGCGAAATGGGGTAGCAGATGGCGAAGTAGAAAAGCCCCGCGCCGGCCAGTACCAGAAGTGCTTCGTTTGAGCGGTTTATCAGGATCTGCGAGGCCCGCAACAGCTCGATATAGCCCACCACGCTCACCAGTGCGGTGTCCTTGGTCAGGCCGATCACGGTGCCAATCCAGCCAGGAAACAGCGTGCGAAAGGCAAGCGGGGCGGATATGTGCCGCAGCGTTTGCCAGTAGCCCAGCCCCAGTGAGCGGCCGGCTTTTTGCAACTGGGGGCGGATCGATTGCAGGCCCGCACGGACCAGTTCCGAGGTCAGCATGCCCATGTACAGGCTCAGGACGACGACCCCGACCAGCAGCGGGCTCAGCGCGAAGCCGGCCATGGCAAAAAAGCTGTTGGCCAGGATGAACTGGATGATTAGCGGGATGCTGCGAATGACGTTGACCAAGGGCCCCAGTGCCAGGCGGGCAAGTGCAGACTCCTGCCGAAGCCAGCCGACGAGGATGCCGATGGACGTGCCGAAAAAAGTCGCCAGGAGTGTGAGGAGAAGTGTGTGCCAGATGCCGCTGAGCAAAAAGCCGATATCGCTCCACTGCAGGCCTGAATACGCCAGTTGGAATTGCATGGTGGCTTACCCCTTGAACACGCGCCAGAAGGTGAGTCGGGCGCCGCCCTCGATAAGCTTGGACATGACGTAGTACATCCCCGCGGCGACCAGGAAAAACTCGAACGTCCTGAACGATTCGGACTGGGCCGCCTGGGTGGCGCCCGTCAGTTCGCGCAGGCCAATAATCATGCCCAGGGAGCTGTTGAGCAGTGCCCAGTTGAGCTGGTTGACGTAAGGGAAATAGACAACCCGGAACAACTGCGGGAAGACCACGTGGGTGTAGGCGGCGAAGGACGAGATCCCCAGGGACCGGGCGGCCGTGTGCTGCTGTTTTGGAATGGCCTGCAGCCCACCACGGAAAATCTCGGCCAGGTAGCCGGCATTGTTGAACGACAACGCCAGCAGCATCGCCAGGTAGCTGGAAAAGTGCAGGCCCAGCGCACCCAGGCCAAAATAAATCATGTAGACCTGGAACAGCGCCGGCGTATTTCGCGCCACCTCGACCCAGGTGGTGGCAAACGCATAGCCGGGGCCTTTTCCCTGGCGGCGCAACAGGGTCAGGGCAAGAGCGACCAGCGTGCCGACGATCATTGAAAGCACGGTCAGCGTGAGCGTGGTGCGCGCGCCTTCGACCAGCTCGGGAAGCTTGTCCCACACCATTGACCAGTAGAACGTATATCCAAACATAACGCAGGCTCCGGGCTGGAGCGGCGACGTGCGCCGCTCAAGGAGGGGGGTTAGTAGTCCACGCCGGCAACTGCCAGCGAAGGCGCTTCGCCGTCACCGAAGTACTGCGCATACAGCTCTGCGTAACGCCCGTTTTTTACCTGGGTCCAGACGAACGTCTTTACCCAGTTGAGCATTTGTGTGTCGGCTTTCTTTACGGCGATGCCGCACAGGTCGGGCGGTGTCGGGGCGACACCTTTGATTGCGAGCGTCGGGAATTGCCCGCTCTGGACCAGTGCGGCGGCCGATGCATTGCCGATAATCACGCCGTCAATCTTGCCTTGAGCCAGGGCCAGGTAGCTTTCCGCTTCGCTGCCGAACCCGGTGTAGCTGCCTTTGCTGTCATTCCAGCCTTTGCGCAGCACCTGCAATTCCTGCTCGGTGGTGGTGCCTGTGACGCCGCCGATAGTGCGCCCCCTCAGGTCTTCGAAGCCTTCAATGCCGGCGTCTTTGCGGGTGAGGACGACGTTGGTGTAGTTCACGTAGGGCTGGGAAAAACTCACGCTCATCGCGCGCTGGGGCGAGATCGAGGTGGAGGCGATCAGCACGTCGATGCGCTTGGAAACCAGTGCCGGAATGCGTTCGGAGGAGGGGGTTTCGACAATCACCGCCTTTACGCCAAGGGCTTTGGCCATGTCCTTGCAGTACTGCACGTCGTAGCCATCCGGTTCGTTGCTGGCGTTGCGAAAGCCGGCGGGTGGGTAGTCGAGCTGGACGCCACACCGAAGGGTCTTGTTCGAGATGACCTGATCCAGTGTCGATTCGGCAGCAGCCGAAAGGGTTGGGGTTGTTGCGGCGAGCACGAGCAGGAAAGCGGCGCTGATGCAGTGGGCAATGTTCATGGGGTATCCCTGTTGTGGTTGGTATTGTTTTTAACGGGAGTGCACGAAATGTCTGATGTATCCAATCTACCATCGACGAAAAATCTACCAAATGTTTAACCATGGAAGAAAGAGGGCGCAGCAGCTGTTTTTGTATTTTTGTGGTCTTGAAATCAAAAAAATATAAGAATAATCATATAAAACAATGCATTGGTCGAATCAGAAAAGTTGTTGCCAGCAATGAAGTGTGTCCGGATTTGGCTGGCGTGCATCAGCGTGTTGACAATTTATGTTTAGTGTATCCAATCTACACGACTTCGGTTTTGCCCCGTTGAATCCTGACTGCAGGTCTTTGACGCGGGCATTTTTCCATCTGGGGAAGGTGTGATACATGAAGCACGTACTCGTAATTGGTGCCGGTATCGTGGGGCTATCAACGGCGCACCATCTGTTGAAGGGGGGCGCCCGCGTCACCTTGGTCGATCGCGACCCTGAAGGCGACAAGGCCTCGTTTGGCAATGCCGGTGGTATTGCCGTCACGGAGGTGGTGCCGGCCTCGGTGCCCGGGTTGCTGTGGAAGGTGCCGCGATGGTTGCTGGACCCCATGGGCCCTTTGGCCATACGGGCCGCTCATGCGCCCAGGTTGATCCCCTGGCTGATGCGTTTCTCCCGGGCTGGTCGCCCGACGGAAGTCAGGCGCATAGCGCAGGCACTGGCCGCCCTGAACACGCGGGTCTATACGGACCTGCTGCCACTCCTTGGCGAACATGGCCTGCTCGATGAGCTACAGCAACTCGGCGCCTTGACGGTTTACGAGCAAGCCGCAGCGTTCGACGGGGATGCTGCGCAGTGGGCGCTCAAGCGCGCCCACGGTGTCGAGGTGCTTGCGCTAAGCGGCGACGAAGCGCGTGAACTCGAACCTGCGCTCAGCCCTGCCATCACCCGCGGGGTATTTACCCCGCAGTGGTCCCATGTGCGGGACCCCAAGATTCTCGTGGATAAACTGCGCCAATCACTGGTCGGCCGAGGACTCTGCATCCGGGTTGGCCAGGCCTGCGATATCGGGTCCGGCCTTGGGGCGGGAGCCCTATCGGTGAAGCTCAGCGATGGCCAGCAGCTGCGGGCCGATACCGTGGTGGTGGCGGCCGGTGCGTGGTCCGGACAGTTGGCCCGGTGCGTCGGCGACAAGGTTCTGCTGGAAAGCGAACGTGGTTACAACACCACCTTCGCCGCGCCAGGCGTTGCGCTGTCAAGGGAGGTCATCTTCGCTGAACGGCATTTTGTCGCCACGCCATTGAGCTGCGGCTTGAGGGTCGGCGGCGCTGCCGAGTTTGGCGGGCTGAACGCCGTGGCGAATTTCAAGCGCTCCCATGCACTGGCCCGACTGGCCGCCCATTATCTTCCGGGGCTGCGGACAGAGTGCGGTACGTGTTGGGCCGGACATCGCCCGGCAACTCCCGACAGCCTGCCAGTGATCGGCCCATCGCCACGTAATCCGGCAGTCATCTATGCCTTTGGCCATGGCCATCTGGGGCTGACGCAGGGCGCAACCACCGGGCGCCTGGTCAGCGACATGGCCTTGGACAAGCCGCCGCAAATCGATCTTGCACCCTATGCAATCAGCCGCTTCAACTAAACCGCCAAGAAGGGGATTTCCATGTCTCGACATACGTTCTTCTGCATTGATGCGCACACCTGTGGCAATCCAGTACGGGTAGTCACCGCTGGCGCACCTCTGCTGCCCAATGTTTCGATGGCTGAAAAACGCCAGATATTCCAGCGCGAACATGATTGGGTTCGCCAAGCCTTGATGTTCGAGCCCCGGGGCCATGATGTGATGTCGGGCAGCATTCTGTATCCGTCGTCCCGTGAGGATTGCGACATCGGCGTGCTGTTCATCGAGGTCAGTGGCTGCCTGCCCATGTGTGGCCACGGCACCATCGGCACGGTGACTGCTGCCCTGGAAGCTGGGCTTGTGGTACCGCGAGTCGAGGGCACGCTCGCTATCGAGGCGCCAGCCGGGCGTGTCGCGATCGACTATGTAAAAAACGGCGCCTATGTGGAGCAGGTTCGTCTCTACAACGTGGCCAGTTATCTCCATGCCGCCGAGGTGGAGCTTGATGTGCCGACCCTAGGCAAATTGACGATTGACCTGGCCTACGGTGGGAATTTCTACGCGATCATCGAGCCCCAGGCGAACTGGGCAGGCCTGGATTCGATGGCAGTCAGCGAGATTGTGCGCTTGAGCCCCTTGGTGCGCCAGGCCGCGCAGGCGCTGCTGGCACCGGTGCATCCGTTAGACGCGCATATCCAGGGAGTGAGCCATGTGATGTGGTGTGACAAGCCCAGGCACCCGCGGGCCGATGCGCGTAACGCGGTGTTTTATGGCGACAAGGCCATTGATCGCTCCCCGTGCGGTACGGGGTCCTCAGCGCGCATGGCGCAACTGGTTGCGAAAAACCGCTTGAAGGTCGGCGATGAGTTCGTTCACGAAAGCATTATCGGCACGCTGTTTGATTGCCGGGTCGAGTCGGCGACGGAGGCCGGGACCTTTGCCGCTATCCTGCCAAGCGTCGCCGGTTGGGCGCGGGTCACGGGGCATAACACCCTGTTTGTGGATGACCGTGACCCGTTGGCCCATGGGTTTCAACTGAGTTGAGCTGACAGGTGGCAAGCCCCTTGCCGGCGCAGGGGCGCTTGCGCGGTTCAGGCCTGGGTTTCTTTCTGGCGTTTTTTCTTGAGCAGCGTGACCAGGTCTGAGCCCGCGCGTTGAATATGCTTGCGCAAGAACTGAACGGCTTTCTTGACATCACGTTGCTCGCACAACCTGAGCAATTCACGGTGGTCGACCTCGGCTTCTTTTTTGCCGGCGGTCAGCAACAGCTGCAGGCGAATGTATCGGTCGGTTTGAACGTTGATACCTTGCACAATGGCCAGGGTCTGGACGCGATCAGCTGCGGCGTACAGGCTTTCATGGAACAACCAGTTGAATTTGCCCCATTTCGCAATGTCGTCGTTGGCGTAAGCCGCTTCGAGTTGGGGCAGTAGCTGTTGGGTGGCGGCAAAATGGGCGTCTGTCATGTTCGGCAGCGAGCGCTCCAGCAACTCGGACTCCAGCAGCGCGCGCAAATCAAACAACTCCTCGATCTGCTCCGGCGGGATGGTCTTGACCACCGAGCCTTTGTGAATCTGCGTGGTAATCAGGCCGGAGGCCTCCAGTTCCTTGAACGCTTCACGCACCGGCATGCGGCTGACACCGTACTCCGTTGCAATGGTCTCCTGGATCAGTGCCTCACCTTCCTTGAATTCACCGTTGAGAATCCGCTCGCGCAGGGATTCCGCCAGGGTTTCAGGCAGGCTTTGACGTTTGATGCGCAGGTTGGGCGAGGGCTCTTTTTTAGACATTCTTCAACTACTGGCAGGTGAATGGATCCAGGATTTGAGATCCTTATCGGGCGATCATACCTCAGGCGCAGGAGTGTAGGACGCTTCCAATAGATGAGAGCGAAACATTTCAGCATCAGGGCTCAACCTCACCATTCACCCGCCGACCAAGGCCCAATGGATTGCCGTCCTGGAGTGCCGGAGGCAATAGCGCCTGGGGGAAATCCTGGTAGCACAGGGGGCGCAGAAACCGTTGGATCGCCATGCTGCCCACCGAGGTGGTGCGCGAGTCTGATGTGGCCGGGAAGGGGCCGCCATGGACCATGGCATGGCAGACTTCCACGCCGGTGCCAAAACCGTTCAACAGCACGCGGCCGGCTTTTTTCTCCAGGCTGGGCAACAGCGCGGCAAGTGCGGGGTAGTCGCTTGGGTCGCTGTGAACCGCAATCGTCAATTGGCCGCCCAGCGCGTCGAGCGCCTGGAGCAACGTCGCAGCGTCAGGGCAGCGAACAATCAATGAAGAGGCGCCGAATACCTCTTCGCGTAGCGGTGGGTGTGCAAGGAATGCCTCGGCGTTCGTGGCAAACAGGGCGGCCTCGCCTTGAAACCGCTCGCCCGGTTTGCCGCGTCCCAGCAACTCGACATAGGGTTGGGCACGCAGTTTCTCGACCCCATTGCAGTAGTTCGCGTAGATCTGGGGCGTCAGCATGGTGGCTGCGGGGCACGCGGCCAGGGCGTCGATGGCAGCGCGCTCAAAGGCCGCGAGCGCCGGCCCTTCAATGGACAGGATCAGCCCGGGATTCGTGCAGAACTGGCCGGCGCCCAGGGTCAGCGAGGCCGTAAAGGCGGCAGCAATCTGCGCACCACGTTCAGCCAGCGCATGGGGCAGCAGCACAACGGGATTGATCGCGCTCATTTCTGCGAAAACGGGAATCGGCTCCGGGCGCGCCGCTGCGATATTCATCAGGGCCACCCCAGCCCGTTGCGAACCGGTGAAGCCAACCGCCTTGACGCGACAATCGGCAACCAGGGCTTGGCTGATCGTGTGTTGCGAATCGAACAGCAGGGAAAACACCCCCTCTGGCAAATTGCATTCGCGCACGGCTTGTTGAATTGCCAGGCCTACCAGCTCCGACGTTCCCGGATGCGCAGAATGGGCCTTTACGATCACCGGGCAACCGGCGGCGAGCGCCGAGGCGGTATCGCCTCCCGCTACCGAAAAGGCCAAGGGGAAGTTGGACGCACCAAACACCGCCACAGGGCCGATGGCAATGTTGCGTAAACGAATATCTGCACGGGCTTGCGGTGTGCGATTGGCGAGTGCGGGGTCAATGCGCACGTCCATGAAGCCTGCCTCGCGAACAACCGATGCGAACAGCGCAAGCTGGCTGACGGTGCGGGCGCGCTCGCCTTCTATGCGTCCACGCGGCAGGCCGGTCTCGGTCATGCAGCGTGCGATCAACGTGTCGCCCAGCGCAAGCATGTGACGGGCGATGGTTTCCAGAAATACCGCGCGTTCTTCTGGCGAGGTTTCACGGTAACGATCGAAGGCTGCATCGGCCAAGGCGCAGGCGCATTCAAGATCGTCCAGGCTGGCGCCGCCGAACAGCGGTGATAGCGGTTCGCCGGTTGCGGCATCGAGGCCCTGCAGTTGCCCGTTTTTGCCGAAAACCCTCGACTGCCCGATGAGCAGATGACCTGTAATAGACATGGCAGTTCTCTTTCAAAGGAAGGGGCGGGCCCATGCGCTGGCAATGAGCCCGCACGGGTTCAGCCGCGTGCGGCCAGGGTGTCGATGGCTTTTTGCACGGTGTTGATGACGTACTCGCGCTCCTGGCCTACCAGGGCCAGGCGCGGCGCGCGTGTCCACTCGGGGGCGCCGTATACCAGGTGCTCGGCCAGCTTGATGTACTGCACCAGCTTGACGTGCACATCCAGGTGAAAGGAGGGCGTGAGGATGTGATACAGCTCGCGGGCTTCATCAAAACGTTGCTCGGCACAGAGGTTGAACAGTTTCACGCACTCTACCGGCCACACGTTGGTCATGCCGGACACCCAGCCGGTGACACCCAGTGCGCTGCTTTCGACGATCAGGTCATCGACCCCGCAAAAGATGCTGAAGCGATTGCCGAATGCGACGTACATGTCGGTGACGCGGCGGATATCACCGGTTTCTTCCTTGATGCAGACGATTTCAGGGGTATCCACCAGGTCTGCGAGGATCGCCGGTGTGCAGTCCACGCCATACGCGATGGGGTTGTTGTAGATCATGATCGGCAGGTCGGTTGTACTGGCGATGCCCTTGTACCATTCGACCGTTTCGCGGTGGTCGGTCTTGTAGCCGAGGCTGGGGAAGACCATCAGCCCTTGTGCACCAAAGCTCTTGTACAGGGCCGCGTGTTTCTGCGCGGTGTGCAGGGTGATTTCGGCCAGGCCCGAGAGCACGGGGACCCGGCCGGCGGCCACTTCGACCGCCGTGCGAATCACCGACTCACGCTCCTGCATGTTCATCGACGCGTTTTCGCCCAGCATCGGCAGGACGATGACGCCGGAAACACCGCCGGCGATCAGACGTTCGATGCTGGCGCGGGTTGCCATCAGATCGACTTCGCCGTCATGGGTCAGCTTGGTGGTGACTGCTGGGAAAACACCTTTCCAGATTGCCATTTTGGATACCTTTTTTGTTGTTGGAAGTTGGCCTCAAGTGTCAACTGTATCCAATCTACAATTCAAAAATTTTGCTGTCCATCCCGATCTTGGTCTTTTTATGGCAAAAGAATTCTCCGCTTGCCTAGCAGCCAGAGGGGGGCTGAGGGGGCGAAGGCGTGAGGGGCGAGCAATTTTGCCCATACCGCGGCGCCACCCAGTGCCAGGCAATATTGCCGCGCCACTGTTGGTGCAGGGCCTGGGCGCATACCCGCATTTGCTCCTGGGTGCACGCGTCATAGCCGAGTTCGGCAAGGCGCACGGGTAAGTGTTGCTGGGCGTTGGCAAAGCGGTCGGCCCACTGTTCGATGCGCAGCGTCACTTCCTCGGCTGCGCGTTCGCTGGAATAACCCGGGTGGTGCCGCAGGTGGGTTATCAAGTTGTAGCTATCGTCGTCGGGGGTTTCCAGGATGGCGTAGGACAGCAGGTCATTGACGGCCTTGCACAAATTCAACGCCAGATTGCGCAGTTCTTGCCACGGACCGCTGTAGTAGGCGGATGAGGGCAAATGGATGTTGTGCACCAGGTAATTGAACTCTGTGCAGACTTGAAAGCCGCCAGCGTTTCGCCACTGGCACTCGTAACCGTCCACGGCCGGCTGGGTGTGATGGAGGCGATGCATCAGCGCCGTGCAGCAAGGCAACAGGTAGGTTGCATATTGTTCTGCGAGGCGTTGTTTCCACTGCGGTGGCATCAGGCGTGCGGCGCGCCGGACGATATCCGCAAGCCCGCGCGCGAGGGGTTCGCGGCTGCGGCTATCGGAGGTAAACGCGCAGGCGTAGACCTCGCGTAAAACTCGCTCCATGGCCTTGGGGTCGGTGCAGTCTTCGTCGGCGAAGTCATCCTGGCAACTGAACCAGCCCAGCAGGTCGGAAAGAATCAGCAATATGTCCAGCGGGGCATCACACCACAGGTAGCCGGCATAGGTGCCTGGAAGGTAGATGTCCATTTGATGAGCCGCATGCGGGGTGGCTTCCAGTCCCATGTTTTTCAGCCACTGGCGGGTATGTTGTTGCGCTTGGTCGGTGTACGGACTCAGGGGGGAAGTCGCGGGTTGTTGCCACACGCTGTGCATCTCAGGCTCCTGGCAGGTGGGGTCGGAGAGAGACCCAGTATTGAAGGCCTAAAGTATGTTTTATAGCCAAAACTGCCGTTGGCTGTGGGCGGCTATTTATATTTTTTCGTGATTGGGTGGGGGGACTCAAAAAAATAAAAAGTCTAATCCGGTTTCAGCTGCGGACTAGCTTGGTAATGAACAGGATGTTCCGGTGTGAAGTGGTGGCCGCTGCTGTAGGAGGGTCTTTTGCGCGTAGATGCACAGGTATGGAGGCGCTTTGTTGTGTCGCCCTAGAGGCTATTTTAATGACTTCGTCCTTTCCCGGCATTGACCCGATGCGGTATGCCACTGCCCAGGCCCAATGGATCGAACCGTTTGCCTATCAAGAACACGTACGTGGCAAACAGGTTCGAACGGAACTCGCGTGGGCGCTATCGGCGCTCTACCGTCTGCCCGCACACCAGACTCACGTATTGTGCACTGCCGTGGAGCGCATGAATGTTGCGTCGCTGATCCATGACGACCTGCTGGATGGCGATTGCCTGCGTCGTGGTATCCCAGCGGTGTGGAAGCGCTACGGCGCCTCTGTGGCGTTGGTGTCAGGTATGTACGGTTATCTCGCGGGGCTGCGCGGTCTTACCGAATTGAATGACCTGGGTGTGTTGCGTGCCGGTTTGAAATGCCTGGAATCCTTGCACATCGGCCAGTACCTCGACACGCAGATAAGCGAGGGTGCTGTGCTACCCAGCCTGGAAGAGTACGGGTTTGTCGCGCAGGCCAATACAGGCTGCTTTTTTGTTTTTTTACTCGACGCCTGCCAGTGTTTGAAACCGCTGGATCACGGGGTGCACGCTGAACTTGAAGCGCTGTTGTACGAGTTGGGTGTTTATTATCGTTACGTGAACGATTACTGCGATATCAATCACATTCCGCATTTTGAAAAGAAAGGCTTTGCGACAGACCTGGAAGGCGGCCCCAAGTCGTTTTTGATGATCCTCGCCAATCAACCCCTGGTTAAAGGCGCGCGAACGGCAGAGCAAAAAAACGCAATCATTCGAGCGTTGGGCAAGGCCGGCGTTTTTGACGCAGCGTTGGCCTTGATGGAGGACACCTACCACCACATCCTTCAATGCTTGGGCACGCTCCGTCAGCTTGACTGCGGGCTCAACAGCCAGGGGCTTGAAGGGTTTGTGCGTGATGTGCATTTCGAGCCTGGCGCCGATGACAACTACTACGAACGAATGCTCGCGTAAGGCGCCAACGCCCGACTGCCTGGGTGCAAGCAGCCGGGTAGGGGGGCTACTTGTCCATCGCGCCCAGGATGATGTGTGCAAGCTTCACCCGTTCCCCATTGGGGTAGTTTTTGTTCGCAAGAATCACCACGCCCAAACCCTTGCTCGGCACGTACGCCACATAGGCGCCAAATCCTCGGGTGGAGCCGGTCTTGTTGACCAGCGTGTCACCACGGGGTGGTTGTGCAGGCGTCAGCCAGTTGGCCGGGTGCGGCTCCATGGCCATTTGTGTCGAATTGCCAGCGACCAGCGCATCCCGCGCGATGGGGTAGGGGTACATTTCCCAGCCCAGGCCCTGGGTCATGTCCCCGACGGTGTAGTAACCGGTATGCGTGAGGGTGATGGCCTGTTGCAACGGCTGCTCCAGGCGTGCCGGGTCGAGGTTGGCTTGAACGTATTGCAGCAGGTCCGAGGCGCTGCTCTTGAGGCCGTAGGCTTCACTGTCCATGGCGCCGGGGCTGACGCGCACCGGTTTGCCGTCCTTGCCATAGCCCTGGGCGTACAGGCCCATCTGGCTTTTGGGTACGGTGATGAACGTGTGCAGGAGCCCCAGTTTTGGCAGCAGGGTCTTCTCCATCGCCTGGTCAAAGGGCTGCTTCAGGCTTTGTGCTGTCAGGTAGCCGAACAGGCCCAGGCTCGGGTTGGAGTACAAGCGCTGGCTTGCGGGGGCAAATGTGGGCTTCCAATGCTGGAAGTAACCGATCATGCGCTGGGTATTGTCGGCTTCCTCAGGAAATTGCAGGGGCAAGCCACCGGCGCTGTAGGTGCCGAGCTGGAGCACGCTGATGTGCTCGAACGCGCTGCCCTGCAGCGCAGGCAGGTACTGGCTGGCCGGCGCCGACAGGTTCAGTTTGCCAGTGGCAACCGCGTAGCCGGCGAGGGTGGAGGTAAAGGTCTTGCTCACCGAACCTAGTTCAAACAGGGTGTTTTCGCTGGCAGGCTGGCGGGTGTCCTGGTCGGTAACGCCGTAGCTGAAGTATTGCGTCTTGCCGTTCTGCACGACCCCGATGACGAGGCCGGGAATAGCCTGTTGTTGCATCAGCGGTTTGACGCTGGCGTCTACCACGGCGTGCAGGTCGTTCGCCGCCAGGCACTGGCCAGCACCGAGAAATAGCGCTAGGGCAGTAAAATTCAGCACTCCAGACAAGGCATGTTGGGGCATGATGTTGCTTCCATGAGAATGATCGATTGAATGGAGCCTGCGCAGGCGCCGCCAATGTAGGCAGTTCGCGGTTTTTGGGCAAACGATCATATTTCGCAGCAGTCATTAGAAAAATTTTGGTTAAAGCATGCTTCGTTCCCATCTTCCCCTTAACGCCCTACGTGCATTCGAGGCCTCGGCCCGGCATTTGAGCTTCACCCGTGCCGCCATCGAGTTGTGCGTCACCCAGGCAGCGGTCAGCCATCAAGTGAAAAGCCTGGAGGCGCAGCTCAATGTCACCTTGTTCAAGCGCTTGCCACGGGGCTTGATGCTGACCAGCGAAGGCGAAACCCTGCTGCCGGTGGTGCGTGAATCCTTTGACCGCATCGCCCAGACCCTCAGCCAGTTCGAAGGCGGACATTACCGCGAAGTGCTCACCGTGGGCGCGGTAGGCACCTTCGCCGTGGGTTGGTTGCTGCCGCGCCTGTCCGACTTTCATGCGCGTTATCCGTTTATCGACCTGCGCCTGTCCACCCATAACAACCGGGTGGACGTGGCCGCCGAAGGCCTGGATTACGCGGTGCGTTTCGGTGCCGGTGCCTGGCACGGCACCGACGCCTGCCAACTGCTGGAAGCACCGCTGACCGTGCTGTGTGTGCCGCACCTCGCCGAGCAGCTGCGCACGCCGGCCGATCTGCTCAAGCACACCTTGCTGCGTTCCTACCGCGCCGATGAGTGGAGCCTGTGGTTCCAGGCCGCCGGCTTGCCCGCCGACACCCTGGTGCCGCGCAGCGTTGTGTTCGACTCGTCCCTGGCGATGATGGAATCGGCGCTGCAGGGCATCGGCGTGGCGCTGGCGCCGGCGCTGATGTTTTCGCGCCAGCTGCAAAGCGATGCCATCCGCCAACCCTTCGATGTCGGCATCAGCACTGGCAGTTACTGGTTGACCCGCTTGCAGTCGCGTGCCGAAACCCCGGCGATGCTGGCGTTCAAGGGCTGGTTGAAGGCGGTCGCGGGACAGCACTGAATTTTAATTCAGAAACAAAATGAAACATTTGTTGCGGGCCAGCCTCTACCGTACCCCGTACCGAGTGCCTTCATGAAAAGCCCGCGCCCCTCCGACCGCATACCCCATCTCACGCAACTGCGTAACCTGAAAATGGCCCGTTCTGCCCACGCCTACGTGCGTGGCAGCACCGTGCAGTTTTATGAATGGCTGCACAGCCTGCCGGGTCGGCGCTTGCCCCACGGCCCGGCGATCTGGATCTGCGGCGATTGCCACGCCGGCAACCTGGGCCCGACCGGCGACAACAAGGGCCGCATCGACATGCATATCCGCGACCTTGACCAGACCGTAATCGGCAACCCGGCCCATGACCTGGTGCGCCTGGCCCTGTCCCTGGCCACCGCCGCCCGGGGCTCGGACTTACCCGGCGTGACCACCGCGCGCATGCTCGAGGAAATGATGGTGGGCTACGAACAGGCGTTCAAGGACAAGCCCGACGAAACGCCGCCGCGCCCGTCCCAGGTCAAGGCGGGCATGCGCAGCGCCGTGGAGCGTACGTGGAAGAGCCTGGCGCGTGAACGCATCGACAGTGCGCGGCCGACCATTCCGTTGGGCAAACACTTCTGGTCGTTGTCGCGGGCGGAAAAAAGTGCGCTGGAAACCGTCTGCGCCTCGGACGAAATCCACCAGTTGGTCACCTCCCTCAAGGGTCGGCCCAAGGATGCCAAGGTGCAGTTGCTGGACTCGGCGTACTGGGTCAAGGGGTGCAGTTCCCTGGGCTTGCTGCGTTACGCGGTGTTGCTGGGGGTGGGCGACAAGGAGGACGAAGAATATTGCCTGATCGATATCAAGGAGGCCGTCGGCGCCGCCGCACCGCGAGCCGCCCGCGCGAAAATGCCCCGCGACAACGGCCGGCGTGTGGTGGAGGGCGCCCGCCAGTTGTCACCGGGCCTGGGTGAACGCATGGTGGCGACGCGGTTTCTCGACCACGGCTTTTTCATCCGCGAGCTGTTGCCCCAGGACATGAAGCTGGAACTGGATGAGCTGAGCGAGATTGACGCCATGCACGCTGCCGGCTACCTGGCCCGCGTGGTGGGGATCGCCCATGCGCGGCAGATGGACCGGGACACACGCAAGGACTGGATGGCCGCGCTACAGGAGAATCGCTCCAAGCAATTGGACGCGCCGTCCTGGCTGTGGACCAGCGTGGTGCAACTGGTGGGCAGCCATGAACAGGGTTATCTCAACCATTGCCGCCGGTATGCGCTGGAACATTGATCCGTAAAATACTGAGGATTAACGGTGGAACCGTGGTTGTGTGGGAGCGGGCTTGCTCGCGAATACGTAGTGTCAGTCGCCAGATAAATGGCTGACCCACCGCATTCGCGAGCAAGCCCGCTCCCACATTTGGATCGGCGTCAGGCGAGGTATTTGCGGAACCAGCCCAGCGTGCGCTCCCACGCCAGATTCGCCGCCGCCTCGTCATACCGTGGCGTCGAATCATTGTGGAAACCATGGTTGGCGCCTTTGTAGATAAACGCCTCATAGGTAGTGCCGGCCGCTTTCAACGCGGCCTCATACGCCGGCCAGCCTTCATTGATCCGCGTATCCAGCTCGCCAAAATGCAGCATGATCGGCGCCTTGATGCGCGGCACGTCCTTGGCCTCGGGCTGGCGCCCATAGAACGACACCGCCGCACCCAATTCCGGGTAGGCCACCGCTGCCGCATTGGTCACGCCGCCGCCGTAGCAGAAGCCGGTGATGCCGACCTTGCCGGTGCTGCTGTCGTGGTGCATCAGCCATTCGATGGCGGCGAAGAAGTCGTTCATCAGCTTGGTCGGGTCAACGGTCTGTTGCAGGGCCACGCCTTTTTCATCATTGCCGGGGTAGCCGCCCACCGAGGTCAGGCCGTCCGGCGCCAAGGCGATAAAACCGGCTTTGGCCAGGCGTCGGGCGACGTCTTCGATATAGGGGTTGAGGCCACGGTTTTCGTGGACGACGACCACGGCGGGCAATTTGCCTGCGGCCTTGGCCGGGCGCACCAGGTAGCCGCGTACGGTGCCGTTGCCCTTGGGCGAGGGATAGGTGATGTAGTCGGCAACGATATCCGGGTCGGTGAATTTCACTTGTTCGGCCAGCGCGTAGTTGGGGCTCAAGGCCGCCAGCAACGCCGAGGCGGTCAGGCCGCCAAAGGTAAACAGCGCGGCGCGGTCGAGAAATTCGCGGCGGTTGATCTTGCCGTGGGCGTAGCCGTCGTAGAGTTCCAGCAGTTCGGGCGCAAAGTCTTTCGCGGTGAGACGAGTCATCGGTGCAATCCTCGATTAGCGGTGGCGGTCAATGTAAACCACCTTCAACCCTCGCGGCCATGGGCGGTGGCGGCCAATTGGCCGGTGTCGACGCGCACGAACAGCGAGTCGCCAATGGCCGTCAGCACGCTGCCTGCGTACACCTCGCAGACCACGCGGCTTTTGCGCCCCACGTCGCCCTCGACTCGCGCGCGCAAGGTCAAGGTGACGCCCATGGGCGTGGGCTTGATGAACTTGATGCCGAGGTTGCCAGTGACGCAGTCGATGCGCGGCAGGCTACCGGGTTCGCGCTGTTCTGCGCGGTAGTGGTACGCCATGGCCGTCCAGTTGGAATGGCAATCCACCAGCATGGCGATCAGGCCGCCGTAGACCAGGTCCGGCCAGCCGCTGTATTGGGCGTCGGGCAGGTGTTCGGCGAGCAGGTGGATGCCGTCGGCGTCCCAACGGCTCTTGATGTGCAAGCCGTGGGGGTTGCTGGCGCCGCAGCCGTAGCAGATACCTTCGGGGGCGGTCATGTCTTGGAGAGAAGCAGCCTGCATGAAATGTCCTTATTGTTTTGGGGGGCTACTCTGTTTAGCAGCACACGGGCAGGATGGGAACCCGTTGGCCTTACTTCTCGCGGAGCGTTGCATGAACCTTCGACTTTTCCCAATCGTGTTGCTGGCGCTGGTCCTGGGTGGGTTTTCCAGTGCCCGGGCCGTGGAGTATCGAGACGTCAACCGCGCGGCCAGCCAGATCAGCTTCACCTTCCAGCAGTTCGGCCAGCGGGTCTACGGCACGTTCGGCGAGTTTGAAGGGACGCTGGCGTTTGACACGCAGCACCCCGAGGCGGCCCATGCGCGGCTCACGATCCAGCTTGCCAGCATCGATGCCGGCAGCCCGGATGCCAACGATCAATTGCAGCGCCCGTCCTGGTTCGATACGGCGACGTATCCGCAGGGCGTCTACCAATCCAGTGGCGCCACGGCGCTGGGGGATAATCGCTTCAAGATCGACGGCAACCTGACCCTCAAAGGCATCACGCAACCGGTGACGGTGGACGTGGTGCTCAAGGAACAAGGCGGCATCGGTGTGTTCGACGGCGAGTTCATCCTCAAACGCGCCGATTTCAAGATCGGCGAGGGCGAGTGGGCTGGCAACAGCGTGGTGTCGAATGACATCCACATCAAGTTCAAGATGGTCGCGCCGCAACGCTAGCGGGCGAATTTCTTCGCGCCGGCCACGCAAGCGATGACCGCGACGGTGACCAGCACCATGCCCAGGCTGACCTGCTCATGCAGCAAGCCTGCCGCCAGCGCCAGGCCGAAGAACGGTTGCAGCAGTTGCAACTGGCCCACCGCCGCGATACCGCCCTGGGCCAGGCCGCGATACCAGAACACAAAGCCGATCAGCATGCTGAACAACGCCACATAGCCCAGGCTCAGCCACGCGGGCAGGCTGATGCCGCGCAAACTTGCGGGTGCGAGGATCAGGCTCAACGGCAGCACCACCGGCAGCGACACCACCAGCGCCCAGCAGATCACCTGCCAGCCACCGAGGCTGCGCGACAACTTGGCGCCCTCGGCATAGCCCAGGCCGCACACCAGCACCGCCAACAACATCAGCACATCACCCGCCGGTGCGGCGCTCAAGCCTTGGGCAAACGCATAGCCCATCACCAGCACGCTGCCCAGGATCGAAAACAGCCAGAACACCGGGCGCGGGCGCTCGCCGCCGCGCAGCACGCCGAACACGGCCGTGGCCAGCGGCAACAGGCCGATAAACACGATGGAATGGGCGGAGGTCACGTATTGCAGCGCCAGTGCCGTGAGCAAGGGAAAGCCAATCACCACACCCAGCGCGACGATTACCAAAGGCGCCCACTGGTTGCGCGCCGGACGTTTCTCTTTGAACAGCCCTAACAGCAGCAATCCGAGTACGGCGGCAATGGCGGCGCGGATCATGGTCAGGAATACCGGGTCGAACTCCATCACCGCCAAGCGCGTGGCCGGCAATGAGCCGCTGAAGATCACCACGCCGATAAAGCCGTTGAGCCAGCCCTGGGTGTTGCTGCCCAGGGTGTTGAGGGAAGACGTGCGTTCCATGGGCAGTGGCCTGAAAAAGAATGATTGCGTGCGGGCCATCCTAGAGTTGAAGATTATTACAATCAAAAAATTGTCATGGATACAGCCCTATGCCGCGCGCCCGCTACAAGTCGCTGGTCGATACCTTTGCCGCCGCGATTCGCAACGGCGACATGCCGCCCGGCACGCGCCTGCCGACCCACCGGCAATTGGCGGCCGAACATGGCCTGGCGCTGGTGACCGCCAGCCGGGTGTACGCCGAACTTGAGGCCATGGGCCTGGTCAGCGGTGAAACCGGGCGTGGCACCTTTGTGCGTGAGATCGCCTTGCCGCCGGGGCAGGGCAGTGGGCAGATGACCGTCGCGACAGGCATGCTGGACCTGAACTTCAACTACCCGTCACTGCCGGGCCAGGCGGATCTGTTGCGCACGGCCCTGCGCCAGTTGGCATTGTCCGGCGACCTTGAGGCGTTGTTGCGGTATCAGCCCCACGCCGGCCGCATCCATGAGCGCGCGGTGGTGGCCCGGCACCTGTTGAACCGAGGGCTGACGGTGGAGGCCGAGCAGGTGCTGGTGGTCAGCGGCGCCCAGCACGGGTTGGCGGTGACGATGATGGCACTGCTCAAGCCGGGCGATGTGGTCGCCGTGGATGCGCTGACCTATTCAGGCTTCAAGGTGCTGGCCGAGACCCTGCACCTGGAAATCGTCGCGATCCCGGTAACGCCCGCCGGCCCGGACCTGCACCACTTGCAGCAGCTGTGCCGCAAGCGCCCGGTGCGTGCGGTGTACAGCATGCCGACCCTGCATAACCCGCTGGGCTGGGTCATGAGCCTGGAGCAGCGCGAGCAATTGGTCGCTATTGCCCGTCAGCACAATCTGATGATTATCGAGGACGCGGCCTACGCGTTTCTCGCCGAAAACCCGCCGCCACCCCTGGCGACCTTGGCACCGGAGCGCACGGTGTACGTGGGCGGCCTGTCGAAAAGTGTCGCGACCGGTCTGCGGGTCGGGTTTGTCGCGGCGCCTGCCGCGTGGGTAAAGGTGTTGGAACGCACGATCATGGCCACCACCTGGAACGTGCCGGGGGTGATGTGCGCGATTGCCGTGGGCTGGATCGAAGATGGCACCGTCGCCCAGTTGGAAGCGCAAAAGCGCAAGGATGCCCAGGCGCGCCAGGCGTTGGCAGCGCAGGTGCTGACGGGGCTGGATTACATCAGTCACCCGTCATCGTATTTCCTGTGGCTGCCGTTGGCGGAGGAGGTCCGCGCCGATCAGATCGCCATGACCTTGCAGCGCGACAATATTTCCGTGTCCACCGCCGAGCCGTTTGCGGTCTCGGCCCAGGTGCCCCACGCGTTGCGCCTGGCACTGGGCTCGGTGGCCATGCCGGCGCTGCGTGAAGCGCTGATGAAGGTGCGCAAGGTGGTGGCGTGGTAACTCAGTACTTGTAGGCCTGACGTCCGATCAGCAGCCATTTGCCATGCTGCTTCTGCCAGACCTGGAAGTTGTCGATATCGGTGGGCACTTCGACGCCGCTGTTCACCGCCAGGGCGTGAAAGTGGTTGCGCACCAGGGCGGTATCACCGTTCAGGCTGATGGTCTGGTTCTGCATTTCCAGGGTCTTGAAGGCGCTGGTGTGGGTTTCCAGGTCGGCGATGAACTGCGCCTTGTTCTGCACCTTGCCGCTGGAATGGCCGTAGGTGAGCGTGTCGGAGGTCAGCGCATGCAGCTGCTTGAGGTCCAGGTGCAGCATGGCCTGGGTCAGTTGATCGACCGCTTGGGCGACGTCCTTTTCCGCTGGGGCGGCAGCTACATAGCCGCTGAACAGGCACAGAAAACCGATCAACACTTTGACGTTGGGCATGGGTGTTTCCTTATTGTTGTGGGGGTGAATACGACAGTTTAAGTCGTCGTACAACCATGCCGTATTTGTCAGGATGAAGGAAAGTGAAATTTTGAAATATCTTGAAACTATTGGCTGGAATCGCGACACATATTCATATACGACGTCCTAACACATCAGATAATCCTGGCCGATTCTTCCTGGAAAAATGGCACATCGCTATGCTGTCGCCCCAACAACAAAACACGCGAGAGACAAAATGGATTTTGACTGGCACAGCAACACCCTCACCCGCGCCACCCCTGTAACGCCACGCTATAAAAACACCCAGAATGTGCGCCGCTTCATGCTGGAACACTGCGGCCCCGGGTTCACATTCGATCGGCCTTTCATGGCCTGGATTCGCAACGACATCGCCAAGAACCTGGGCGATGTCGTGGATGAGTGGCGGCGCCGCAACCCTGAGCGCCAGGAGCCGCGTGTGTGATTACCGAAGGCATGTGGGTACTGGTCGACTACGCCAGCCACCTGACCCCCGGCCTGCTGTTGTTCGGCCTGTGGTTTGCGCTCACACCCAAGGCGCTGCCGGCGATGCGCATCCTGAATCTGCTGGCCGCGTTTGTGCTGATGCGCGACGTGATGACGCCGTTGGGCATGTGGGCGTTAGGCAGCGAGGTGCAGATCGCCTTCAGCGCCAATGCCTTTGTGCTGGCGATGTTGGGCTGGCTGTCGGTGCTGTGGATCATGCTGCTGGCCCGCCTCGCACCGGACCTGTGGCGGCTGATCCGCTGGACCCTCGGCAACCCCGGCATTGGCTTGGCGTGCGGGCTGCTGGTGGGGTGCTTGATCGGCGTGCCGCTGCGGCTTTACCAAGGCATCGATGCGTCGGCTATCCACGGCTATTGGGTGTGGTTGCCGGGCATGGTGGTCTTGGCGTTTGGCGCCAATGCGCTGGAGGAGGTGTTGTTTCGTGGGTTTTTGCAGGGCTATCTGGAACAGCATGTCACGTTGTTGCGCGCGGCGTTGCTCAGTGGCGTGGCGTTTGCGGCGTGCCATGCCTTCTTGGCGTTGAGCGTGACTCAACTGGGCTGGCCGGTGTTGCTGTTTACCTTGCTCGAAGGGTTGGCGTGTGCGTTGGTGCGCATGCGCTTTGGCGTGTTGCCAGCGGCGGTGGCCCATGGCACGGCGATCTTGCTGATTGCGGTGCCCTACATCGCCTGATGTGAAATACAAAGCCAAAGGTGGGAACAGGCTTGTGTGGGAGCGGGCTTGCTCGCGAAAGCGGTGGTTCAGTAAGACATTTAGTGACTGACACTCCGCATTCGCGGGCAAGCCCGCTCCCACATTTTTTACTGCGTCTGGCCTGTTACAACGGCGGCGTACGCGGCGGTACCTGGCGCTTGCTCCCCGTCGCCTCAAACGCCGCCGCAAAGCGCAGCAACGCCGAATCGTCATAGGCGCGTCCGGCAAACGTCAGCCCGACCGGCATGCCAATGTCCGCCATCACGCCCATCGGCACGGTGACCGTCGGCACGCCCAGGTGGCGGATCGCCAGGTTGCCGTTGGCCACCCAGATGCCATTGCTCCAGGCAATATCCGCCGACGCTTCGTTCACGTCCGCATCCGCCGGGCCCACATCGGCCACGGTGGGGAACAGCACGGCGTCGAGGCCGAGGTTGTCCATCCAGTCTTCCAGGTCCAGCCGGCGGGTTTGCTCCAGGCCGCGCAGGCCGTCGGGCACGGTGCCGATCTCGTTCCACGGGGTGATACCGCGCTCGGCCATGCGCACGTACTCGTCCATGCCGGCGGCAAGGTCGTCTTCACGGTTGGGCAAGGTGCCGGGGTCGTGGGGGAAGATTTTTGGCCCGTCCACATCCGCCAGGCGGTTGAGGCTTGGGTCGCCGTTGGCACGCAGGAAATCGTCGAAGGCCCACGCGGACAGTTCCCACAGCTCATCGTGGAGGAATTCCTTGGACACCAGGCCACGGGTAAACACCGTCGGCGCGCCCGGGCGGTCGCCTTCGCAGTTGGACACCAGGGGGAAATCCACCTCGATGACTTCGGCACCGGCCGCTTCCAGGGCTTGGCGCGCGGCCTGCCACAGGTCGATCACCGTGGCGCGGGTGTTGATCTTCTGTCCGGTCGGGCCGCCGATGCCGGGCTTTTCGCTGGTGCCCGCGTCGGGGTCAGCGTTGATGTACATGCGCGGCACGCCGAAGCGTTTGCCGGCCAGGGAGGCGGCATCCACCGCCAGTTCCGCGTAGGACGCCGGACGTACCGAGGCCACGCTCGGAATCGGCACCCAGGGTTGCAGGCGCCACAGGTCGCCACGGGTGTCGGGGTCTTCGGCGACCACCACATCGAGCACTTCCAGCAGGTCGGCCATGGTGCGCGCGTAGGGCACCACCACGTCCATGGTCGGCGTCAGCGGCCAGTTGCCACGCACCGAGATCACCCCACGGGACGGGGTGTAGGCACACAGGCCATTGTTGGACGCCGGGCCGCGCCCGCTGGACCAGGTTTCTTCCGCCAGGCCGAACGCCGCAAAGCTCGCGGCGGTGGCGGTGCCGGCACCGTTGGACGAGCCGGAGGCAAACGGGGCGGTCAGGTAGTTGGCGTTGTAGGGGCTTTCGGCGCGGCCATACACGCCGCGTTGCATGCCGCCGTTGGCCATCGGCGGCATATTGGTCTTGCCCAGGCAGATCGCCCCACCGGCGCGCAGGCGCTCGATGGTGAAGGCATCACGGTGCGCGACGAGCTTGGCAAACGCCGGGCTGCCGGATGCGGCGGTCAGGCCCTTGACCAGGTAGCTGTCTTTGGCGGTGTAAGGAATGCCATCCAATGGCCCCAGGGTTGCGCCCTTGGCCCGGCGCGCATCGGACGCCTGGGCTTCTTCCAGGGCTTGCGGGTTGCGCACGACCACGGCGTTCAACGCGGTCGCGGTCTGCGGGCCGTCATAGGCGTCGATCCGCGCCAGGTACGCCTGGACCAGTTCAACGGCCGTGGTCTGGCCGGATTCCAGCGCAGCGCGCAATTGGGCAATGGAGACTTCGGTTACTTGCATCACGTTTTTTTCGCCGCCTTCAAGTGGGGGTATGGCGGCAGTCTACGTACAGATATTTCACAAAACCAGCGCCGAATAGTCCGCATAGGCGGTGCGCATTATCTGCCAGGTGTGTGGGTCAGCTGGAATCAGATGTTCGATACGCAGGGAGGTGAGGGTGATGTCCTGGGGCATGCCAAAGGTGGTGAAGGTGGACAGGAAGTTCAGCTCGCCCTGGCTGGAGCGGATGCGGGTCAGCACCAGGGGTGGCATTTCCCGGGGCGGTTCGCTGCCGGTGGGTGCTGGCAAATCGGCGAGTAAAGCTGCCAGCCGGGGATTGCCCAATGCCTCGCGGGTAGCGCGTTGCCACGCGAGGGTGCGGATCTCTTCGGCATTTATCAGGTGATCGCCAAGGCCGCCGGGCTGCAACAGGGTGCCCAGCAGGTTCAAGCCAGCGGCCGCATCAGGCGGGATGCCCACCAAACCAAACAACACGGCGGTACTCGCGTTGGCAGCCAGCACCTCCCATTGGCTGCCCAGCAGGATTGCCGGCGCGGGATTGTTGGCGTGCAGCACATGGCTGACGGCTTCGCGAACCGCCGCCATGGCCGGCGCGTCAAGCGGCGTGGCGCCGTAGCGCGGGGCGAAACCGGCGGCGAGGAAGACGCGGTTGCACTGCTCCAGCGGTGTCTCCAGTGCCGTCAGCAAGTTGTGCAACGTGCCCGGGCTGGGTTTGGCGCGGCCAGTTTCGACGCAACTGAGATGGCGCTGGGAAACCCCGGTAATCAAGGCCAGGTCGAGTTGGCTGAGCTTGGCCTGGCGGCGCAGCTGGCGCAGCTGTTCGCCGGCGCTGGGTGGGTTGTCCATGAGCGGTTCATGACCTCCGAGGTCATTGCGAGGGGCGCAACCTTATCACTAACGTGGGCCTTCATCACGCCAAGGAAGAGACCATGCAAAGACCCTATATCGCTCTGGCCGGGTTGCTCGGATTTACGCTGTATACGCTATTCACGCTGCTGACGGCGCAACAGTCGCTGCTGGCGTTTGGGCAGGAATTGATGTCGCGACCGGACACGGCGCAGGTGGTGATTGACCTTTACCTGATGGCGATACTGGCCTGTGTGTGGATGTATCGGGACGCACGTGGGCGAGGGCGGTCGCTGCGTTCGGTGCTGCCGTATTTTTTGCTGACGGCGGTGTTGGTGTCGGTGGGGCCGCTGCTTTATATCGTGGTGAAGGGGTTCAGGGATGAATGATCTTTTACCGGTATATGCGGTATGCGTGTTGGTGTTGTGCCTGAAGATGTTCGCGATTTCCTGTTATCAGGGACATTTCCGTATACGGGGGCGGGCGTTTACCAATCGTGAGGATGCGGCTTTGTTCAATCGCAGCGAGCAGCCTGTGGAGTTGCCGCACGTGGCCCGCGCTGCCAGGGCGTGGGCCAATGATCTGGAAAACATCCCGCTGTTTTTTGTGCTGGGTGGGTTGTGTGTGGTGCAGCAGAGTGACAGCGTCGCGACGCTGTGGCTGTTCGGTGTGTTCACTCTGGCGCGTGTGGTGCACACCTTGGCGTATCTGATGGGATGGCAACCTTGGCGCACGCTGGCCTACGGTGTTGGTGTGGCATGCCTGTTCGGTCTCGGAGGCAGGATATTGGAGAGCGCCGCTGATCAAATGTGGGAGTTGTCGAGCTTTAGCGAGGCTACGAAGGCGGTGGCACTGCTGGTAGAGATGTCGCCTGTTCCGCCGTCTTCGCAGGCAAGCCAGCTCCCACAGTGGACCGTGTTCACAAGTCAAAGTGTGGGAGTTGTCGAGCTTTAGCGGGGCTACGAAGGCGGTGGCACTGCTGGTAGAGATGTCGCCTGTTCCGCCGTCTTCGC